>CAZJAY010000009.1:0-16718 GCA_964543915.1 uncultured Methylocystis sp.
CAGCCAGCGAGACGCCCATCATCAACAACTCCTAGGGCGACGAGCCGGGCGGCCACGATCATCCGCAGGGCTATGACGCGGGCTATGAGACCGGCGGTCTGGACGACGGCGGGTTCAGTTCTGACGCCAGCTACGACGATAGTGGAAACGGCGGCGGCGACGGCGGGTTCGACGTCTGACAAGACAAGGGACCTTGCCTTCGCGGTATCGCGCCGACCACAAGCGGAAAAACCGCAGGCCGGCGGCTCCGGGCGGCCCGTAAATCTAGCTGGTGGCGTCGGCGCGTCGTGAAAGTCGACGCGCCAGTGTCATTGCGTCGATCTGATAAAGATCGCCTTTCACCAGCGCGGCGAGACGCGCGGCGGACTCGCGCCAGCCTGTGACCTCGGGCGCTTCCGGCGGCGCAAGACCCCGGAGGGCCCCACGCAGGGCCGTCGCGAGCGCAAGCGGGTCGAGAACGGGGAAATAAACCGTATCGGCGCCGCCGACCTCCCGGAACACCGGAATGTCGCTCGCGATCGCCGGAACGCCGCGCGCCAGCGCCTCGACCAGCGGCATCCCGAACCCTTCGGCGACCGAGGGAAAAACAAGAGCACGTGCGCGGCCATAAAGAGCCGTCAGTTCGGCGTCGTCGGCGTCATCGAACCAGAACAGGCGTCGGCCGGCGGCTTCATGCCTCCGGATGCGCTTCTGCAGCCGGCCGGTGTTCCAGCCGGGGCGACCGACGATCACATAGCGGCAATCGCATCCCGCCGCCCAGAGACTCTCGAACGCATCGAGCGCGACGGGATAGGCCTTGCGCGGCTCAACAGTGCCGACACTGAGGAAAAAGGGCGACGGATCGTCGAGAAGCGCCTGGACGCGTTTCGAGGGGCGCGATTCTGCGGGCGACTGAAAATCTGCGCCGAGCGGCCAATAACCGATACGCAGTTCGGGTGGCGGTTGAAGCGCCGCGCGTTGCAAATAATCGACGAGATCGTCGGCGACGCTTTTCGAGATACAGACCAATGCGTCGCACCGCATCAGGACATGGTCGAACCATTGCTCGAAGCCCCTGCGGTTGGCGCTTTCGGTCGCATCGGGATAATCGAGCGGAATCAAATCATAGACGCAGCCGACGACGCGCGCGCCGGCCGCGCGCGCCGCAGCCGTAAGCGGCGGATATTCAGGCCAGAACCCCCATCCCGAATCGAGGAGCAGAAGAATATCGCCGGATCCCGGTTCGATCGTATCGGGCAGGTTCGGATGGCGGAAATGAGAGAAAAGCCGTCCGCCTTCGACAAACACCGGCAAAGCGTCGCCGGCGCGCGCGGACGCCATGGCGATCTCGCGGACGACCCGCTGCACGCCGGAGCGTTTCCCGTAGCGGTGGGTCGCGGTGACATCAATGAGAAGGCGACCGCGCGGCGGTGGGGCCGGAATGTCGCCCGCCAGCATCGGCCGCATGTTCTCTGCGACCGCCGCCGCCGGCGCGCGCCACTCGCCATCGTGCAGACGGGAAAGCCCGACAAGGCGGGAGAGCGTCCAGTAAAGCTCCCGCGCGCGATCGGCGAGGTAACGGAGGACGGCCGGATAACGCGCGCGTTCTCTGTCGAGCCCCGCGCGCAGCCAGGCGTTGATCTTGTCCTTCGACGTCATGTCCGCTTCCACCGGCGTCCGATCTTGCGCCGGGCGGCGTCGTACGGCACGTTAAAGACCAACACAAGCTCTCCTGCACATAATGTTTTCAAGAGGCGAGCGCCAAATCCCATCAAGCTGTATCAGGTCGATTATCGATGCGCGCCGCCGATATCCGCTTTTCCGTCGCGCCGATGATGGATTGGACTGACCGCCATTGCCGGTATTTCCACAGGCTGCTGACGCGTCACGCACGCCTCTACACCGAAATGCTGACGACCGGCGCGGTCATTCACGGAAACCGCGAACGCCTGCTCGGCTATGACGCCTTCGAGCAACCGCTCGCGTTGCAGCTCGGCGGCAGCAACCCGGCCGACCTCGGGCAGGCCGCCCGTATCGTTGCGGCGCATGGCTACAGCGAAATCAATCTGAACGTCGGCTGTCCATCAGATCGTGTGCAAAACGGCGCTTTTGGCGCCTGTCTCATGCTGAGGCCCGCGCTTGTCGGCGACTGCGTCCGGGCGATCAAGGACGCGACGCCCCTGCCCGTCACGGTCAAATGCCGGATAGGCGTCGACGACCAGGAGCCGCGCCGCGCGCTGTTCGCCCTTGTTGAGAACTGTGTCGCCGCTGAAGTCGACGCAATCATCGTACACGCTCGCAAGGCCTGGCTGAAAGGCCTGTCGCCGCGCGAAAATCGCGATACGCCGCCGCTTGATTACGGGCTCGTCTACGAAGTCAAACGCGCGTTTCCGACCCTCCCCATCGCCATAAACGGCGGCCTGAAGACGCTCGCCGAGGCGCAGTCCCAACTGGATCATGTCGATGGCGTCATGCTCGGGCGCGCGGCCTATCAAAATCCGGGCCTGCTGCTCGACGTCGACCCGATCTTGTTTGATGCGCCCGCCCCGTTTCCGGACTGCTTCGCCGTCGTCGACGCGATGATTCCTTATATTGATCGGGAACTGGCGCGGGGCGAACGGCTCGCCCCCATCACACGCCATATGCTGGGGCTTTTCCCGGGCCAGCAAGGCGCGCGTCTTTTTCGCCGCCGCCTAACAACCGACTCCATTCGACCGGGCGCTGGCGTCGAGACGCTGCGCGCGGCCGTCGCCGAGGTGAGGCGGCCGGCCGCGCGATCCGCCGCCGCCTGAAAGATCACGCCCTCACCTTGCGCTGAAAACCAGTAGCGCCGCGACCTCAGCGATCTGCTGCGCCGCCCCGAGCACGTCGCCCGTATAGCCGCCAATCGCACGCCGCGCGACGCGCGTCGCCGCCAGCGCGCCGAACGCCGCAGCCAGCGCCGCAGCAAGCATCCGCAAGGGCGTGACCCCGGCAAGAACGAGCACGCCGCCGAGCGCTGTGATCACGCTGGCCGCCACGGCCAACGCACGCCACCCGGGCGCCCGGACGCCCGCCGCGGCGCCGTCCATCCGCGCCGGGGAAAGCAACCGCATCGGCAAGAGGCCGGCAACCCGCGAAGCGGCGCCGATGAAAGCAAGAACCAAAACCGCCGCAACACCGCCGGAATCGAAAATATGCGCGATCGCGAAAACCCGCATCAGCATGCTCGCGCAAAGCGCCAGCGCCCCATAGGATCCGAGCCGGCTATCCCGCATGATCGCCAGACGCGCCGTGCGATCGACGCCGCCGCCGACGCCATCAACGAAATCTGCGAGCCCATCCTCATGCAGGGCCCCCGTCATCAACGCCAGCGCTGCAAGCGCGACGACAGCCGCGATTTCCGTTGGCAGACCCGCGAGATGCGCGAGAAGCGCGCAAATCCCGCCCATGCCGCCGACAAGAGCTCCCACGACCGCAACAGGCCAGCAGGCAACATCGAAATCCGGTGCCCCAACGACACGCGCGACGGGGAAACGCGTGTAAAAAGCGAGGGCCGCGCAGAGTTGTTCGTTCGACATGCGCTGCGAATGCCGCGCGCCGACCCGCAAAGTCAAGAAGCGGCTTTATAAATCCGGCATCGCGCCGCCTGGAAAGCGCCCGGCGGCATTTTGAGAAACGCCGAAGCCAGAATGATCGCCATCAGCGGCGGGAGAAAAGAGATAATCATCGGCAATGTAAGCTTCGGCGGCAGCGCTGCGCCCTTTTTTCCGCTTCGTGCATGCCCGCATGCCGAAGCTCGCGCGCTGCAATCCGAAGCGTCTTACCAGGCGGGGCGCCGCATTTTTCCGCCTGGATCAAAGCGGCCATCACCTGCCGAAGCGGCTCCAGACCGGTGCGTATGCCAAGATTCGTATAGGCCTGCTTGCGCTCGGGCAAATAGGACAATTCCGCCGTCGTGACCGCCAGCTCTTCCGCAAGGGCGCGAGATTGCCCGCTTATTTCATTTCACCCCCGACACGACGAAACGCGTGCTCAATCGAGATGCCCGCCTCGACGCGCATCAACAGAAGATCGGGCGTGTTCGGCGCCGCGCGCCGCATCGCATCCTGCCGTTTGATCGCAACGTTTTTTCAGGTAATTGAAGGGCGCTTTCAGCCCCGCTATGAAAGCCCCAACCAAAATCAGAAGCTGGTTCGTCCCAGCAGGATTTCGTCGAGACCAGAAATAACTTCCCGCCCAAAGCCGGTTCCGTTATCGTCGTCGATGCCATTTTTTCCTGTTCGGCGCTCGGCGGCGGCCCTTCGATTATGCTGGAAGCGACGGGCTACGCCAGCGTTCGCAACATGCGGTCTGCCGCCGTCTCGGAGAATCTGCCCACCGAGCATATTCGCAACGAGCGCGGCCAGGGCACAAACTGCGTCTCGGATTAGCGGCGCAAGACGGAGCGACGCGCTTTCGATCAGATTGTCTGGTTATAGGCCCCGACTTCCGCATTCTCGCGGAGGATGGAATCGATGGCGGCGAACATCTCGCGCATGCGGGCTTCCGAAACCGGGCTTTCGACGACGACGACCAGTTCTGGCTTGTTGGACGACGCCCGAACCAGCCCCCACGTGCCATCCTCGACGGTCGCGCGCACGCCATTGACCGTAACGACCTCGCGGATTTTCTGCCCTGCGAGATTTTCACCGCGCGCCTGCATCGACTCGATCCGCGCGGTGACGCGCTGCGCGACGCCATATTTTTTGTCGTCGTCGCAATGCGGCGACATGGTCGGCGAGCCCCATGTGCGCGGTATTTCCGCGTAAAGATCAGACATGGTCTTCGTCGGATTGCGATCCAGCATTTCCAGAATATGCACGGCGGTCAGAAGCCCGTCGTCGTAGCCGCGACCGATCGGCGCGTTGAAAAAGAAATGGCCGGATTTTTCGAAACCCGCGAGGGCCCCGAGCTCGGCGACCCGTCGCTTGATGTAGGAGTGTCCGGTTTTCCAGTAGTCCGTCTGAACGCCGCGGGCGCGCAGTTCGGGATCAACGGCGAAGAGCCCCGTCGATTTGACGTCAACGACGAATTGAGCGCCCGGATAGACCTTGGACAGATCGCGCGCGAGCATGACGCCAATCTTGTCGGCGAAAATCTCTTCGCCGCGCTCGTCAACGACGCCGCAACGATCGCCGTCGCCATCAAAACCAAGGCCAACATCGGCGCCTGTCTCGCGCACCCTGTCGGCCATCGCATGCAGCATTTTGAGATCTTCCGGATTTGGATTGTAGCGCGGGAAGTTGAAGTCCGGCGTCACGTCAAGCGGAATCACTTCGCAGCCCAATCGCTCCAGCATTTGCGGCGCGAATGCTCCCGCCGTCCCATTGCCGCAGGCGGCGACGACCTTAAGGCGCCGGTCGAACTTCGGGCGCCGCGTCAGATCGTCGAGATAGCGATCGGCGAAATTCGCAACATATTTGTAGGAGCCGCCATCAGCCGTCGCAAAATGACCGGCGAGAACGATCTCCTTGAGCCGCCCCATTTCTTCCGGGCCAAAAGTAACGGGGCGGCGCGCGCCCATCTTTACGCCGGTCCAGCCATTGTCGTTGTGAGACGCAGTCACCATCGCGACAGCGGGCGCATCGAGTTCGAATTGCGCGAAATAGGCCATTGGCGACAGGGCGAGACCGATATCGCGAACGCGCACGCCTGACGCCATCAGACCGGCGACGAGCGCGAGCTTGATTGAGGCGGAATAGCTCCGGTAATCGTGGCCGACAACAATATCGGGCGCGACGCCTATCTCGCGCAGCAGCGCGCCCAGCCCCATGCCCAGCGCCTGCACGCCCATCAGATTCAGCTCGGATCCGAAAAGCCAGCGCGCGTCATATTCGCGAAAGCCGGTCGGCTTCACGAGCGGCAGACGTTCGTAATCGAAAGTATTGGACTGCAGGGCATGCACGGGCGTGGGAAACATCTTAGCTCCGGAAAGGATTGCGCGACGGGGCGCAGGGCCCCGTTTACACTTTCGGCCGGTATTTGCAAAAACGGAACGCCGACGAAAACGCGGCGCGCCAGGAATGTCCTCATCGACGCAGGACGAGCGCGCTGCCGGCGCGGCGTGGCCATTCGCGCAATTCCGTTCGCCGTCCTGACCGGGACCGTGAAATCCGCCGGAAGAGGAAAGACGCCGGCCGTCGCGGCGTCTTCATAGGAGACTGTCGAGGCTCCGGTGTCGACCACGGCGGGACGAATCCGACTGCCATTGATTTCGGCCTGCGTCCAGTGATGCCCGTCGGGCCCGGCCGGGGATATGGACCTTGCCCCATGACGTGGTCATGCCGCTCCTGCTCCAGGCGCCGGCCGACGACCCGGGCGCGTCTCTGGGTCGAGATGATTTGCGACATAGGCCGAGACGCTCATGGCTACGATGACGACGAACGCCGCTTTTGCATGGATCGGATAATAGCCCATACCGGATCGGGTCCTCAAAATCGCGCCGCGGAAGCTGCCAGCTTCACCCGTCTACATACGATTTTGCCACATAACAGGCGAGCCGGGATCGTGGCTTCCGCGTCAGCCGCGCGGCCGCGCCCGCGTCGTCGGCGCCGCATTCGCCGGATCGTCCGGCCATGGATGTCGCGGGTAGCGACCTTTCATTTCCTTCTTCACGTCATTCCACGATCCGGCCCAGAAACCCGGGAGATCGCAGGTCGTCTGGATCGGCCGATGCGCCGGGGACAGCAGTTCAAGCGTCAGCGCCGCCCGCCCCCGCGCGAGGGTGGGATGTCGCGAAAGGCCGAAAAGTTCCTGCACCCGCACCGACAGAAGCGGTCCGTTCGGCGCGGAATAATCGAGCGCATGACGGGCGCCGACCGGGGTTTCGAAAAAAGGCGGCGCCTCGTTGTCGAGCCGACGGATGAGATCGTAGGGGAGAAGCGCTGCGAGCGCGGCGTCGAGGTCGCCGGGCTCGATCGCGGCGAGAGCGCCGCGTCCCACGATACAGGACGCGAGCCAGTCCGGGTCGCGGGCGGCGAGGCCAGCGTCGGAAAGGTCCGGCCAGGCGCTGTCTTCACCTTCCGCACCGCGCAGGAAAGCGACACGATCACGCAATTGAATCTGCGCTTTCGTCCAGGGAAGTCGCGAAAAACCCAGCGCAGCGAGGCCTTCGGTCAATAATCGCGCATTGGCGAGGCTGGCTTCGACAGACGCGTTGCGTTCGCCGAACCGGATTGCGCCGATGCGACGAAAACAGCGGCGACGCAATGCGGCGCTCGCCGGATCAAAGATCGTTTCGTCGCGGGTTTCGATCCGGTTGCCGGCGATCGTCTCGATCTCTTCGACGTCGAGCGCGCAGGCGGCCGCGATGCGCGCGCCGGCGGCGCGCCCGCTCAACTCGGCGATCGCGAGAAAGGGGGCGCGCGCCAGCGGACTTTCCGGAGGCAGGCGCGCAGCGCGTCCGTTCGCCATCAGGAAATCGCCGTCCGCGCCGCGCGCCTTCGCCAGCCGGTCCGGATAGGCAAACGCAACCAGGGCGCCATCCGGGAGCGTCGCGTTTCCCGAAACCTGCGCCTCGGCCTGCGCCGCGCGCGCCCATTGCGACGCCAGCCGCCGCGCATCGCGCGCGCGTTTCGAGGAATCGCCCTGAAGTCGCGCAAGACGACCGGAAAGATCGGAATCATTGCCGCCAAGGCCGCGCTCGGAGAGCAGCACTGCCAGTTCGGCCGCGCGTGAACCCGCGCCAAGTCGCGCCGCTTCGACCACCATGCGCGCGAGTCGCGGCGGCAGCGGCATCGTGCGCAGCAGGCGGCCAATGTCGCTGAGGCGCCCGTCGGCTTCCAGCGCGCCGAGCGCCTGATCGAGCGCCACCGCTTCGCGCCACGCCGGCGCCGGCGGCGGATCGAGCCAACGCAGCCTCCCCGGATCGGCGACGCCCCACGCGGCGAGATCAAGCGCGAGGCCGGAGAGATCGGCGGCGAGAATTTCCGGCGTGGCGAAAGCCGGGAGCGCCGCCGTCTGCGGCGCATCCCAGAGGCGATAGCAAACGCCGGGTTCGGTCCGGCCGGCGCGCCCGCGCCGCTGGTCGACGCTGGCGCGGGCGGCCCGCACTGTCTCCAGCCGCGCGAGGCCAAGGTCCGGCTCATAGCGCTGGACGCGCGCCAGCCCGCAATCGACGACGACCCGCACGCCTTCGATGGTCAGCGAGGTCTCCGCGATGGCTGTGGCGAGCGTGACCTTGCGACGGCCAGGCGGCGCCGGCGCAATCGCGCGATCCTGGTCGGCCCGATCCATTACGCCGAAGAGCGGCGCGATATCGACGCCCGCGAGCCCGGCCTCCGCCAACCGCGATGCGACGCGCAGGGTTTCGCCCTGCCCCGGCAAAAAGACGAGGATCGACCCCGTCTCCTCACGCAGGGCGCGCAAAACGGCGCGCGTCGCGTCCTCCTCAATCCGCGCATCCGGCGTGCGCCCGAGATAGCGCGTTTCGACATCGAAGGCGCGGCCCTCTGAAACGACGGTCGGCGCGTCGTTCATCAACGCGGCGACGCGCGCGCCGTCGAGCGTCGCGGACATGGCGACAAGCCGCAAATCCTCGCGCAACCCCGCCTGAGCGTCGAGCGCCAGCGCGAGACCAAGATCGGCGTCGAGCGAACGCTCATGGTATTCGTCGAAGAGCACGCCGGCGACGCCGGTCAGCGCCGGATCATCAAGAATCATCCGGGCGAAAACGCCCTCGGTCACGACCTCGATCCGGGTGCGCGACGAAACCTTCGTTTCGAGCCGCATCCGGAGCCCGACCGTCTCCCCGACGCTTTCGCCCAGCGTCGCGGCCATCCGCTGCGCCGAAGCGCGCGCCGCCAGCCGGCGCGGCTCCAGCAGGATCAGTCGCCCGTCGCGGCTCCAGTCCGCGTCGAGCAAGGCGAGCGGCGCGCGCGTGGTTTTGCCGGCCCCGGGCGGCGCAACGATCACGAGGTTGGGCGCACCCGCAAGCGCCCGGACAATCTCCGGCAATACGTCATCGATGGGAAGTCGGTCGGGAAAAGCTGACATTGCAACGGAGCCCGCGCATAAAAAAGGCGCACCCTCCGAACGGGAGGGAGCGCCATTCTTTCTCTATCACGCGCCGCGGGTTACGCGACCCGCGATTGCGCCGCGCCGCCCGCCTGCTGCTGGATGGCGGAGAGGCGCCAGCCCTCCGGGCCGCTGCCCGCCTCGCGGCGGAAGGTCCAGGCCTCGGTCGCTTTGCTCCGGCCCGGCGAGCCAGGCAGGACGCGGCCCGTCGCCCGATCCTCCATCACGTCGTTCAGCGCAAAACGCATGGCGACCGTGGCGTATTCCTCGCCGCCCTCGCGCCAGGCCTCCGCGAGATCGCCGGACAGCAGCTTCACGTCCGACACCCGGTTCAGCACGCCGCGTGCGCGGTTGGCCTCCAGCTCGTCATCGAAATAGGACGCCATCTCCGGCGTGGACAGCCGGCGCAGCGCGCCGATGTCCTCGCGGCTGTAGGCGCCCTGCATCTCGACGAGCAGACGCTCGAAGGCGTTGAAGTCCTGCGCCTCCGGCTTGACCGGCGTCGCCCGCGCGGGACGGGCGCCGTTCCAGCCGCCAGAACCGCCGACGCCGCCCTGCGGACCCGTCGCGCCGAAGGGCGCGCCGCCGCCAAAGGCCGAACCGAACGGCGTCCCGGCGCGATTGGCGCCGGCCGGCGCGTTACGGTTCGCGAACCAGGCGAAAGCCATCCGCGCGAGGAAGGCGATCAGCGCGATCTGCATCAGCAGGCCGATGATCGACATGAACCCGCCCATGCCGCCGAAGAAGCCCTGACCGGTCAGCAGACCGAACAGGCCCGCGCCCAGCAGGCCGCCGGCTAGACCGCCCATCAGGCCGCGGCCGAAGGACGAGCTGCCATAGCCGGGCTGTCCTGCATAGCCGCCGTTATAGCCCGGCGCCGTGCGCGGCGTGACCGAGCGCTCGAACGGCGACGCCGCACCCGGCATGGTCCGCGTCGAGGGCGGCGCCGACCATGTGCGCCCGCCGCGCGAGCCAAAGCTCCCGCCGCCGCCCATACGGGCCTCGGCGATCGCGGGCGCCAGCGCCAACAGGCCGGCGAGCGTCAGCGCCATCAGCGATCCGCGGCGACGCCCCAGAAATCGCAACATAGTAGCTTCCCCTTCGTTACGGGGGCGAACGCCCCCTTTGACATAAGATATAGGGCCGCCTGCCCCCGTCCGCGAGCGGAATCGGCGGCGGGGCAGATTAAACTTTGTCAAGCTTTGGCCCCCACACCCGGCGCTTCGCGCCACCCTCTCCCGCGAGGGAAAAGTGGCGCGAAGCGCCGGGTGTGGGGTCAAGGCGCGAAACGACTGTCGTAAAAAGGTTGCGCGGTCGAAACAGGCGCGCGATATCCGGCCGTATGCATTACATCCGCGCGCTTCGTCTGCTTCTCGTCGTCGCCGTCGGGCTTGTCGCGCTCGCGCCGGTGCAAACGCTCGCGCGGCGGCGCGGCTGGCGGCTGCAGGACCGGATCCAGACCGGTTTCTGCCGCGCCGCCTGCCGCGCCATCGGTCTGCGAATCGTAACGCACGGGGCCCTGCCGGAAGCAGGCCCGCGGCTTGTGGTCGCCAATCATATTTCCTGGACGGATATTCTCGCACTGGCGAGCCTTCATCCGCTGGTCTTTCTGTCGAAAAGCGAGGTAGAAAGCTGGCCATTGCTCGGGAAGCTGGCGCGCGTGCAGGGCACGATCTTCATCGTGCGCGACGCGCGGCGCGATCTCGCCCGGGCGAGCGCGGCGCTCGCCGAGGCGCTCGACGCCGGTCGCGACGTCGTCGTATTTCCGGAAGGCACCTCGACCGATGGGCGCGATATTCTGCCATTCCGGCCGGGACCCTTCGAGGCCCTGCGGAAAACCACCGGACCGGCGATCGTGGCGCCGGTGGCGCTGCGTTACACGGATAAGGCCGGCGCGCCTGCCGATCTCGGCTGGTACGGGGATATGAGCCTTATCGACCACATCCGTAAATTGCTGCGCCAGAAAGACCCGGTCTGCCATGTGCGCTTCGGCGCTGCGATCGCCGCGCCGGACGCAGACCGCAAAACAGTTGCAACGCTGGCCGAGACGCGGGTGCGCGCCCTGCACGCGGACTGACGGGCGCCGCCCGGATCAGGCCGCGCGACGCGCGTCGCCGCCGAAAAATTCAAGATAACGGGCGCCGATGCCGGCGACCGGCATGACGACGAAGACGTCGGTCGTGTTGAACTTCCCGTCGATGACCGCGCCGTCGCCAAAACGCGCGCCGAGGCGCAGATAGCCCTTCACAAGCGGGGCCAGCGCAGCCCGGGCCTTCTTCTCATCCATGGCTTCGCGCGGCAGCATCGCCATGGGCACATAAAGCTCCCGGCGGGCGCGCACCCGCCATAGATCGCTGGCGCCGGCGAAATGCGCCAGATAGCTCAGCGCCTCCGCATGCGCTGCAGGCTCCACGCCGGGGAAGCTCGCGCAGCCGATCATGACGTCGACGCGATGCGCCCGGACATAGGCGAGCAGCCCGCGCCAAAGCAGCTCAAGCGCCCGTTTGCAGCGCCAGTCCGCCAGCACGCAGGAGCGTCCCAATTCGAGGATGCGCTTGCCGCGATGACGCTCCAGCAAGGGCGCGATGTCATATTCGCCGGCCGAGTAAAAGCCGCCGGCGCGCGCCGCCATATCGTCGCGCAGCAGCCGATAGACGCCGACGATCTTCGGCCTGACGCGGCCCTTTCTGGTCACGGCGGCGTGATCGATCACGATGAGATGGTCGCAGAATTTATCGAAGCGATCTGCGTCCCGGCGGAGGAATGCGGTGCGGGCGTCCGGTATCGCGCCGCCCTCTTCGTAGAAAACCTTGTAACGCAGGCTCTGGGCCTTGCGGATTTCGCGGCGGTCCGCCGCCAGCCGGACTTCGAGCGTCCCGAGCCGGCCAAGCGATTCCATGGGGGAAATCGGGACCGCGCGTCGGTCGCCCGGGTCGACGAAAGAAGGGGAGCCGCCAGCGGCGTCCGTCTCCGCGCGAGCTTTCCACATCGGCGATTCTCTCCCCTGGAAACCAGATTGCACTGAGCCATTCTGCAGCGAAGTTTTTATGACGATGCCGCACCGCAAAAATCCGCGCGCGCGGCGCCGCATATTCGCGCTTGCCGATTTTCGGGAATCGGTCGAGTCTGAATTGGGTTTTGCGGACGAATTTTCCCCGGTATCCCCATTTTTCTCCACATCTTGTCGTCCTGTTAATATCCGGCACAATATCTTGACGCCGCGAGGAGACTCACGCATCTTGCGGGAATAGCGCGATGACATCGCGTCGAACGACATTACATGCGTTCGGCCGCGCCGGGGTTTTCCCTGCGTCTGGCGCAAGTTGCGTTTCCCCCGTTTCCTGCGTGGCCTGTGCAGCGGCTCCCCCTGCTGCGGTTTGGTCGCGTTCGGTCTCGGGGTTCAATGTTTCAGCGCACGAAGGCGTCGCGGGCCGGCGGAAGGTCGCGCGCGGGTGCTCCCCGCGCTCTCAAAGGACAGAAAAGAAATGAAAATCGAGCGGCGATACACCACGGCGGGTGAGTCTCCCTACGCGTCCATCACGTTCCGCACGGCGAAGAGCGAGATCCGCAATCCGGATGGCTCGGTTGTTTTCTCACTCGATAATATCGAGGTCCCGGCCCAATGGAGCCAGGTCGCCTGCGACGTGCTGGCCCAGAAATATTTTCGCAAGGCTGGCGTGCCGACCCGGTTGAAGCGGGTCGAGGAAAACAGCGTTCCGTCGTTCCTGTGGCGTTCGGTTCCCGACACGGAGGCGCTCACCGCGCTACCGAAGGATCAGCGCCAGGGCAGCGAGACCTCCGCCCGTCAGGTGTTTGACCGTCTCGCCGGCGCCTGGGCCTATTGGGGCTGGAAGGGCGGCTATTTCGACGAGGAAGAGGACGCGCAGGCCTTCGCCGATGAATTGCGCTACATGCTGGCGATGCAGATGGCGGCGCCCAATTCGCCGCAATGGTTCAACACCGGCCTGCACTGGGCCTATGGCGTCGACGGTCCGGGTCAGGGCCATTTCTACGTCGACTACGCAACCGGCCGCATGGTGAAGTCGAAATCCGCCTATGAGCACCCGCAGCCGCACGCCTGTTTCATCCAGTCGATCGAGGACGATCTCGTCAACGACGGCGGCATCATGGATCTGTGGGTGCGCGAGGCGCGGCTGTTCAAATATGGCTCGGGCACCGGCACCAATTTCTCGAAGCTGCGCGGCGAGAAAGAGAAGCTCTCGGGCGGCGGCTCTTCCTCGGGGCTGATGTCCTTCCTCAAGATTGGCGATCGCGCGGCGGGCGCGATCAAGTCGGGCGGCACGACGCGCCGCGCGGCGAAGATGGTGGTGGTCGATATCGACCATCCCGACATTGAGGCCTTCATCGACTGGAAGGTGAAGGAAGAAGAGAAGGTCGCCGCCCTCGTCACCGGCTCGAAGATCGTCAAGAAGCATCTCAAGGCGATCATGCGCGCCTGCGTGAATTGCGAGGGACCCGGCGAAGATTGTTTCAATCCGGAGAAGAATCCGGCGTTGAAGCGCGAGATCAGGGCGGCGCGGCGCGAGGACGTGCCGGACAATCTGATCAAGCGCATCGTGCAATATGCGCGTCAGGGATTCACCGAGGTCAGCTTCGACACCTACGACACGGATTGGGACAGCGAGGCCTATCTCACCGTGGCCGGCCAGAACTCCAATAATTCCGTGCGGGTCACGGACGAATTCCTGCAGGCGGTCGGCGCCGACGGCGCGTGGACGCTCACACGCCGTCTCGACGGCAAGCCCGCGAAGACGGTGAAAGCCCGCGACCTGTGGAACAAGATCGGTTACGCCGCCTGGGCCTCGGCCGATCCTGGAATCCAGTTCCACACCACGATCAACGACTGGCACACCTGCCCGGCAGGCGGGCCGATCCGCGCGTCCAATCCGTGTTCGGAATATATGTTCCTCGACGACACGGCCTGTAACCTTGCCTCGCTGAATCTGCTTCAGTTCCGCGATCCGGACACCAAACGCATCGACGTGGACTCCTATGAGCACGCGGTGCGCCTGTGGACCGTCGTGCTCGAAATCTCGGTGCTGATGGCGCAGTTCCCGTCGAAGGAAATTGCGCAGCTCTCCTATGATTACCGCACGCTCGGCCTCGGCTACGCCAATATTGGCGGCCTGCTGATGTCGTCGGGCGTCGCCTATGACAGCGAGGCGGGTCGCGCGATCGCCGGCGCGCTTTCGGCGATCATGACCGGCGTCTGCTACGAGACCTCAGCGGAGATGGCGCGCGAACGCGGCCCCTTTGCGCGCTTCTCCGAAAATCGCGAGTCGATGCTGCGCGTGATCCGCAACCATCGCCGCGCAGCGCATGGCGAACGCGGCGGCTATGAGGGACTCGCAGTCGCGCCCGTGCCGCTCGATCGCGCCTCCTGCCCCGACCCGCTGCTCGTGGAACGCGCCGCAGCCGCCTGGGACCGGGCGCTGACGCAGGGCGAAGCTCATGGCTACCGCAACGCGCAGGTGACGGTTGTCGCGCCGACCGGCACCATCGGTCTCGTCATGGACTGCGACACGACCGGCATCGAACCGGATTTCGCGCTGGTGAAATTCAAGAAGCTCGCCGGCGGCGGCTATCTGAAGATCGTCAACCGCGCCGTGCCGGAAGGCCTGCGTGCGTTGGGCTATCGCGAAAGCGATATCGCGGAGATCGAGGCCCACGCCGTCGGCCACGCCTCGCTCGCCGAGGCGCCTGCAATCAACACCGCCACGCTGCGGGCGAAAGGCTTCACGGACGAACAGCTCGCGGCGATCGAGGCGGCGCTGCCCTCCGCCTTCGACATCAAATTCGTCTTCAACAAATGGACGCTGGGGGCGGACTTCCTGAGCGGCGCGCTCAAGGTCTCGCCGGCGCAGCTCGAAGATCGCAATTTCGATCTGCTCGCGCATCTCGGCTTCTCGAAAGCCGAGATCGAAGCCGCCAACACCCATGTTTGCGGCGCCATGACGCTCGAAGGCGCGCCGCATCTGAAGCCTGCGCATTATCCGGTGTTTGATTGCGCCAGTCCCTGCGGCCGCACGGGCAAGCGCTATCTCTCGGTCGAGTCGCATATTCGCATGATGGCGGCGTCGCAGCCCTTCATCACCGGCGCGATCTCGAAAACGATCAACATGCCCAATGACGCGACGGTGGAGGATTGCCTCGGCGCCTACATGTTGTCGTGGCGCCTCGCGCTGAAGGCCAACGCCCTCTACCGCGACGGTTCGAAACTGTCGCAGCCGCTCTCCGCCCAGCTCATCGCTGCGGACGACGACATCGACCCGCTTGAGGCAGTGGAGGAAATCATCGCCGCCAATATGCCGGCGCGCGCGGCGGCGCTGGCCGAACGCATCGTCGAACGCGTCGTGCATCAGGTGGTGCGCGAGCGCGAAAAACTTCCCGATCGGCGCAAGGGCTATACGCAGAAGGCGGCGGTGGGCGGCCACAAGGTCTATCTGCGCACGGGCGAATACGCCGACGGGCGTCTGGGCGAAATCTTTATCGACATGCACAAGGAAGGCGCCGCCTTCCGTTCGCTGATGAATAATTTCGCCATCGCCATCTCGCTCGGCCTCCAATATGGCGTGCCGCTGGAGGAATATGTCGACGCCTTCACTTTCACCCGCTTCGAGCCGGCGGGCCCCGTGCAGGGCAATGACGCGATCAAGAATGCGACGTCGATTCTCGATTACGTGTTCCGCGAACTCGCCGTCTCCTATCTCGGCCGCAACGATCTCGCCCATGTGTCGCCGGAAGACATCGGCCACGACGTGCTCGGCAAGGGGGAGCACGAGGGCAAGGCGCCGGAGACGAGCACCATCGTCTCGCGCGGGCTGCTGCGCTCCAAGACCGACAAGCTGATGGTCGTGCGCGGCGGCGCCGCAACGGCGCTGCGCAGCGAGCCGGAAACGGTTCAGGAAGTCGCCGCCGAGACCGCGCTGTCGACGCTGGGCTGGACCGAACCGACGAAGACCGTCGAAGGCATGGCGGAACGCCGCGCCGAGGCGCGGATGAAAGGCTATGTCGGCGAGGCCTGTCCGGAATGCGCGAATTTCACGCTGGTGCGTAATGGCACGTGTCTGAAATGCGAGACCTGCGGCTCGACGACGGGGTGCTCGTAGCCGCCGCGCGGCCAAAGCGCCGACGACCGAGCCTTACGCATGAACGAATCCGGCGGCGCCCCCGCCGGATTTTTCGTTTTTGGCCGGGTGAACGGCCGAATCCTGCACCGGATCACGCGCCTTATTGCCCGTTGCTGATGGCACTCTGGCGCAGACAATCGCATTTTTCGTTCTGGCGGCGCGACCACATGCTGCCCAGGACACCGATGAATATTGATTATTGTCAACAGGATTGTTGCAATTACGCATCACTTGTCGACAAACGTCACGCGAAACCATAGGCGTGGCCATTTTTCGTTGATTGTCGACTGCCCGGATGAGATCAAAAAAGGGACTTCGAGCCGGGTTTGCTGGCGGCGCGCCGGCGGATCCGCAAGCAAGAAGCGTCAACACAAGCTGGACAAAGGATCTCTCGATGAAAAAACTTCTCCTCGCTTCGGTCGCGACGATCGCGACGATCGCGACGGTCTCCGCCATCTCCGCATTCGCGGCTGACCTGCCGTCGCGCAAGGCCGCCCCGGTCTACGCCCCCCCGCCGCCCATGTGGACCGGCTTCTACGCGGGTCTGAACGC
>CAZJAY010000010.1:0-16533 GCA_964543915.1 uncultured Methylocystis sp.
CGAGAATCTGGCGATCGACCGCGCCAAAAAGCTGTTTGGTTGCAGCTATGCCAACGTCCAGCCGAATTCCGGTTCTCAGGCCAATCAGGCGGTGTTTCTGGCCCTGCTTCAGCCGGGCGACACCTATATGGGCCTTGATCTCGCCGCCGGCGGCCATCTGACGCACGGTTCGCCGGTCAATGTCTCGGGCCGCTGGTTCAAGCCGGTCGCCTACACGGTGCGTCAGGACGATTACCGCATCGACATGGAGCAGGTCGAGCGGCTCGCGAAAGAGCATAAGCCGAAGCTGATCATCGCCGGCGGCTCGGGCTATTCTCGCATCTGGGATTTTGAGGCTTTCCGCCGGATCGCCGATAGCGTCGGCGCCTATCTTATGGTCGACATGGCCCATTTCGCCGGCCTCGTCGCCGCCGGACTGCATCCCTCGCCGTTCCCGCACGCGCATGTTGTCACCACGACGACGCACAAAACGCTGCGCGGTCCGCGCGGCGGCCTGATTCTCGCCAATGACGAGGATCTCGGCAAGAAGCTGAATTCGGCTCTCTTCCCGGGCATGCAAGGCGGTCCGCTGATGCATGTGATCGCCGCCAAGGCGGTCGCTTTCGGCGAGGCGCTGACCCCGGAGTTCAAGGCCTATCAGCAGCGCGTAAAGGACAATGCGCAGACACTGGCGAAGACCCTCGTCGACGCTGGTCTCGCCATCGTCTCCGGCGGCACGGACAACCACCTGATGCTGGTTGACCTGCGTCCGAAAAAGATCACCGGCAAGGCGGCGGAAGCTGCGCTTGGTCGCGCTCACATCACCTGTAACAAGAACGGCATCCCCTTCGATCCGGAGAAGCCGTTCGTGACTTCGGGCATTCGTCTCGGCACGCCGGCGGCGACCTCGCGCGGCTTCGGCACGGGCGAGTTCACCGAGGTCGGCAAGCTGATCGTTGAGGTGCTGGATGGTCTTTCCGCGAAAGGCGAGGAGGCCAATGCGGCGACCGAGGCGGCGGTGAAGGAGAAGGTTCACGCGCTCACGGCGAAGTTCCCGATCTACTGATCCGCTGTTTCCTCTCCCCGCATCGCGGGGAAGGCATGAAACGGGGCGTGGTCATCCGCCGGCGGGAGCGTCGCGCGAGGCCACGCCCTTCGATTATGGCGTCGGCCGCCGCCGGCATTTCATCGTCCAACAAACCTGAACGAACGAGTTCATGCGCTGCCCCTATTGCGCTTCCGCCGATACGCAGGTGAAGGACTCCCGTCCGGCGGAGGATTCCGCCACGATCCGCCGTCGCCGGGTCTGCCCCGCCTGCGGCGGTCGTTTCACGACCTTCGAGCGGGTGCAGTTGCGCGAAATCATCGTCGTGAAGAAATCGGGTCGACGCGCGCCCTTTGATCGCGACAAGCTGGTGCGGTCGGTCGAAATCGCCCTGCGCAAACGTCCGGTCGAGCCCGAGCGGGTTGAACGCATGATCTCCGGTGTGGTGCGCCAGCTTGAAAGCCTCGGCGAGGCCGAGGTCGAAAGCCACCGGATCGGTGAAATGGTGATCGAGGGGCTGCGCGGGCTCGATGCGGTGGCCTATGTCCGCTTCGCTTCCGTCTATCGCGACTTTCGCGAGGCGCGGGATTTCAACGCCTTGATCGACGAACTGGAAAGTAGCGACGACGGCGACAGTCTGGACGAAGCATGAGCGTTGTCTGCACGCCGTCTGATGGCGTCCACCAGGATCGTATGGACGAAGTCTTTATGGCCGCCGCCCTTGCGGTGGGTCGTCGCAATCTTGGCCGGGCTGCGCCCAATCCCGCCGTCGGCGCGCTGGTCGTCCGCGATGGCGTGATCATTGCGCGCGGCTGGACGGCGCGCGGCGGACGCCCCCATGCCGAAGCTATTGCCGTTGCGGCTGCTGGTGCGGCGGCGCGTGGCGCGACGCTTTACGTGACGCTGGAGCCCTGTTCGCACCATGGGGCGACGCCGCCCTGTGTCGATGTCATCATTGCAGCCGGGATTGCGCGCGTCGTGTCCGCGATGGAGGACCCGAACCCGGAAGTCGCGGGGTCAGGTCATGCGCGGCTGCGACAGGCGGGGATCGTCGTCGTCGTCGGGCCTGGCCACGCGGCGGCGCGGCTGGACCATATGGGCCACATTCTGCGGGTCACGGACGGGCGGCCGATGGTGACGCTCAAGCTGGCCCAGACGCCCGACGGCTATGCGGCCGGCGGTCCGCATGATCCGCGTCTGCGGATCACGGGTCCCATCGCGGACGCCTTTACGCATGTCCAGCGGTCGCTGCATGACGCAATCATGATCGGGGCCGGAACGGCGCGGGTCGACGACCCGCTGATGACGGTGCGTCTGCCGGGTCTGGAGAGCGAGAAACGTCTGCGCGTCGTTCTCGATGCGCGATTGACGCTGTCGCCGCGCTCCCGTCTCGCGGCGACGGCGCGGGATACGCCGCTGCTGGTGATCGTCGGCGACGACATCGCGCCGGAAAAGGCGGCGGCTTTTGTTGCGGCGACGGGCGCGGAGATTGCCCATGCGCCGCTCGCGGCAGGGCGGATCGACATATTGGCGGCCCTGCATCTCCTGGGCGCGCGGGGGGTGACCCGCGTCTTCAGCGAGGGCGGGCCCGGCGTTGCGGAAAGCCTGTTGCTGCGCGGCCATGCGGACGAAGTCATTCTCCACTCGGGAGTGAAGCCGCTCGGTCGCACCGGAAAAAAAGCGCTGACTGCGTCGGCGCGCGCGACCCTGGACGACGCAGCGCGATATCGACTGGTCGAAAGCCGGATGCTTGGCGCCGACCGAATGACTCACTACGCCAAAGTCGGATGAGGGCGCGTTCATGGAACAAGGGCGGGGGCGCGCGTAATGTTTACCGGAATCGTGACCGACATTGGCGAGTTGCTCACGGCGACGACGCATGGCGATCTGCGCCGTCTGCGCATCGCCTGTGACTATGACGCCGATACGATCGCGATTGGCGCGTCCATCGCCTGCGCAGGGACCTGCCTGACCGTGGTCGCGGTCACGCGCGCGGATGGTAAAACGATTTTCGATGTCGACGCCGGCGCGGAGACGCTGAAACTGACGACCGTCGGCGCATGGCGTCCCGGCGTACGGATTAATCTCGAAAGGGCGCTACGGATCGGCGACGAGTTGGGCGGACATATCGTGACCGGACATGTCGACGGCGTCGGTGCGATTGTTTCGCGGGACGATTTCGAGGGCATGGCGCGATTTACCGTCGACGCGCCGGCTTCTTTGGCGTGTTTCATTGCAAAGAAGGGCTCTGTCGCACTCGATGGCGTGTCGCTGACGGTCAATGAAGTTGCGGACAACCGTTTCTCCGTTCTACTCATTCCGCACACGCTCGCGGCGACGACTTTTGGCGCGCGGCAGACCGGCGACCTGGTCAATCTCGAAGTCGATATGATGGCGCGTTACGCCGCGCGGCTCGCTGAAGTTCGTTAGCAAACCGCTGTCAAGCGCCCTTGAGGGAAAACCGCGCCGCATCGGGCCTATTTTTCTGTCCTGCGTAGCCGGTTTGCGCATGGCGGGACGGCCGGAAAATGTGTATCGATCGCCGCGCGGAGGAAGAACGGGAATGGCGGGTTTCGCGGACGATACGATTGGGGCAGCAGCTGTGCCGGGCGCGCGGATTCTCATCGTCGCCGCGCGTTTCAACGACGCGCTTGTCGGCATGCTGCGCGCCGGCGCGCGGGCTGCGATTGAGCAGGCCGGGGCCGTTGCGACAGAAATCCTCGTGCCGGGATCGCTCGAAATTCCTGCCGCTGTGGTTATGGCGCTCGACGCGGCGATAAAGGCTGGCGCGCCTTTCGATGGCGTTGTCGCGCTCGGGTGCGTCATCCGTGGCGACACCTATCATTTCGAGATCGTTGCCGATGTGAGCGCGCGCGCGCTGATGGAACTTTCCGTCGCCCGGGCCTTGCCGCTCGGGAACGGGATTCTCACGGTCGACAACGAAACGCAGGCGCTCGTGCGGGCCGATACGCGCCAGGGAGACAAGGGCGGGGAGGCCGCACGCGCCGCACTCGCGCTCGTCGCGCTGAAACGGAGCCTTTCATGAGCGGCGGCAAGCGTTCAGCGGCGCGCCTCTCGATCGTGCAGGCGCTCTATCAGATGGAAGTCGCGGGCAAGGGCGTCAACGAAATCCTTGCAGAGTTCGAGACCCACTGGATGGGGCGGGAAATCGAGGGCGACCAGTACAAGCCGGCGGAGGTCGAGTTTTTTCGCGACGTGCTCCAGGGAGTCCTGACCGATCAGATTGCGATCGATCGCCAGATCGATCAGGCGCTGTCCGGCGGTTGGCCGCTGGCGCGAGTCGAGGCGGTGATGCGTGCGGTGCTGCGCGCAGGCGCCTATGAACTGCGTGCGCGCAAGGATGTGCCGCCGCGCGTCGTGATCAAGGAATATGTCGACGTCGCGGGCGCCTTTTTTGGCGCGACCGAGTCCGGCATGGTCAATGCGGTCCTCGACCGGATCGCGCGCGAGGAGCGCGCCGCCGAACTGGCGTAAGGCGCGCAGATCGGCGAAAACCGGCGTTGGGCGAATGGGCGCCGCGAGAATACGGGCCGTATGGCTGACCGCTACAGCGAAGACGAGCTGATTGCGAGGCTCTTTGCGCCGCTGGCCGGACCCGGCGCGCTGGGGTTGTCGGACGACGCCGCGATCGTGCCGGCGGGCGCGGGCGATCTCGTGATCACGGCCGATATGCTTGTCGCGGGGGTCCATTTCTTCCCGGACGATCCCCCTGCGCGCATCGCGCAAAAGGCTCTGCGAACCAATCTTTCCGACCTTGCCGGGAAAGCCGCCGCGCCTGTCGGCTTCCTTTTGTCGATCGCGCTGCCGCCGGACTGGACCAACGACTGGCTTACGGGTTTCGCGAGCGGTCTGGGGGCGGACGTTCGCGCATATCAGGCGCCGCTTCTCGGCGGCGACACGTCCGCTACGTCGGGCCCGCTGACGATCGCGATCACCGCGCTCGGCCGGGCTGCGAGGCGCGTTCCACGCCGAAATGGCGCGCGGGCGGGGGAGGGCGTCTTCGTTTCCGGGACGATTGGCGACGCGGCGCTGGGTTTGTTGTTGCGCCGCGCGCCGGAGCGTTTTCCGGGGCTTTCACGAGCGCATTGCGACTTTCTGCTGGATCGCTATCTCTTGCCCCGGCCACGTCTCGATCTGATCGATCTTCTGGGCGACTGTGCGACAGCGTCCATGGATATTTCGGACGGGCTCGTCGGCGACCTTGCGAAGATGTGTCGCGTTTCGGGGATGAGCGCGATCATAGACGCGACCCGCGCACCGCTCTCCGAAGCCGCCCGCGCGGCGCTGTCGCTCGATCCGGCTTGTCTGGGCGATATCCTGACCGGCGGCGACGACTATGAGGCGCTGTTTACGGCGCGTCCTGATTTCCGCCCGCCGCCCGGGATTGTACGCATCGGCGAAATTGTCGCCCGCGCCGAACCGCCCGAAATCCGGGGTGCGGATGGTAAACCGCTGTCGTTCGCCAGGCCCGCTTTCCGGCACTTCTGACACTTAAATTTGGCTGCCGCATTGCCGCGACTGCGTGTTTCTGGCAGAAAGCGGCCCGGAAAAGCAGGGGAACCGCCCGATTCGTCTGGTGCGGGTCTCTTAGTTTTTGTCGCGCGGCAACCACTGCGAAAGCTTCGGCCGCTCCCGGCGGCCCCGGTAGAAAAAAGGCGAATCTGAAATGGCCCTGTTTCTCACCATCGTCTTCGGACTGATGTCCGTTGTTTATGGCGTTATCACAGCGAAAGAATTGCTTGCGGCCGACCCCGGCTCGGCGCGAATGCAGGAAATCTCCGGCGCCGTCGCTGAAGGCGCGCAGGCCTATCTCAACAGGCAATACAAGACCATCGCCTATGTCGGCGGCGGCATTTTCGTCGTGCTGGTCGTGCTGCTGGGTTGGGGCGTCGCGGTCGGCTTCCTGATTGGCGCGGCGCTCTCGGGCGCGGCTGGCTATATCGGCATGAACGTCTCCGTCCGCGCCAATGTCCGCACGGCGCAGGCGGCGTCCCGCTCCCTCGCCGAGGGTCTGGACATCGCCTTCAAGGCGGGCGCCATCACCGGCTTGCTGGTCGCGGGCCTCGCGCTGCTTGGCGTTGCGATCTATTACGCGGCTCTCACCTGGGGCGGCGGCTTCTCGCCGTCTGACCGCACGGTCGTCGACTCGCTCGTCGGCCTTGGTTTTGGCGCGTCGCTGATCTCGATTTTCGCCCGTCTGGGCGGCGGCATCTTCACCAAGGGCGCTGACGTCGGCGCGGACCTCGTTGGCAAGGTCGAGGCCGGCATCCCCGAGGATGACCCACGTAATCCGGCGACGATTGCCGATAACGTCGGCGACAATGTTGGCGACTGCGCGGGCATGGCGGCCGATCTGTTCGAAACCTACGCCGTGACGGTCGTTGCGACGATGGTTCTCGCCTCGATCTTTTTCGCTGGCCAGGAAGGCCTGTCGTCGGCGGTCGTCTATCCGCTCGCCATCGGCGGTTTTTCGATCCTGACGTCGATCGCCGGCACCTATTTCGTGAAACTCGGCGTCGACGAAACCCCGTGGGGCAAATTCGCCGCGCCTTGGTTCGAGAAGCTCGGCCTGAAGAACGACTCGATCATGGACGCGCTTTACAAGGGCCTCATTGCTTCCGGCGTTCTGTCGATTGCGGGTCTGTTCCTTGCGACGATGTTCACGGTCGGTTTCGGCGAGGTCGGCAAGGTCGCCGGCGAAGGCGTGAACGGCTTCGCCCTGTTCCTTTGCGGCGTGCTCGGGCTCGTCGTCACCGGCGCGATCGTCTACATCACGGAATATTACACGGCCACGGGCAAACGCCCCGTCGTATCGATCGCCCAGGCCTCGGTGACCGGACATGGCACGAATGTCATTCAGGGTCTCGCCGTCTCGCTTGAGTCGACGGCGGCGCCGGCGCTCGTCATCGTGCTTGGCATTATCCTGACCTACGAACTGGGCGGACTGTACGGCACGGCGATTGCGGTCACGACCATGCTCGGCCTTGCCGGCATGATCGTCGCGCTTGATGCTTTTGGTCCCGTGACGGACAACGCCGGCGGCATCGCCGAAATGGCCGGCCTGCCGAAGGAAGTGCGTCAGTCGACGGATGCGCTCGACGCGGTTGGCAATACCACGAAGGCCGTGACGAAGGGCTATGCGATTGGGTCGGCGGGTCTCGGCGCGCTGGTGCTGTTTGCGGCCTATACGAACGACCTTAATCACTTCGTCGATGCGGACCTTCCCTTCTTCAAGGGCATGGGCCGGGTCGATTTCGGCCTCTCCAATCCCTATGTCGTCGCTGGTCTGATCTTTGGCGGCCTGATCCCCTATCTCTTCGGCGGCATCGCCATGACGGCCGTTGGCCGCGCGGCGGGCTCGGTCGTTGAGGAAGTGCGTCGTCAGTTCCGTGAAAAGCCGGGCATCATGACCGGCGCGGAGCGTCCGGATTATGGCCGCGCCGTCGACATGCTGACTCAGGCAGCAATCAGGGAAATGATCGTCCCCTCGCTTCTGCCGGTGCAGGCCCCGATCGTGGCCTTCATCGTTGCGTGGATACTGGGCGGCAAGTCCAACGCTTTCGCGGCGCTGGGCGCGCTTCTGCTCGGCGTGATCGTCAATGGCCTCTTTGTCGCGATCTCAATGACGTCCGGCGGCGGCGCCTGGGATAACGCCAAGAAGTCCTTCGAAGATGGTTTCGTCGACAAGGATGGCGTTAAGCATCTCAAGGGCTCCGATGCGCATAAGGCGTCCGTGACGGGCGACACTGTCGGCGATCCCTACAAGGACACCGCGGGTCCGGCCGTCAATCCGGCGATCAAGATCACCAATATTGTCGCGCTGCTGCTGCTCGCGATCCTGGCGCACTGATCCGGCGCGTAACTGGCATAAAAGAAAGGGGCGGAGAAATTTCTCCGCCCCTTTTTCTTTGTCCAAAGGCGCGCCCGTGTCGCCGATTGCGCCCGCCTCAAGCCTTCGGCGGACCGTAATAACCCGGCTTGCGATGCGCCTCCTCCTGGAGGAGGCGCGCGCCTTCGATCACATGCGGCGCCAGACCGGCCCCGCCCTGGTCGATCAGCGCCAACAGCTCCGCCCGCATCCTCGGCTCCCAATAGGTCCGCAGGTGATTTCTGATCCCCTCCGCCCGGCGCTCGGCCGGGTAGGGGGCGAAGAAATCGCCGATCTGGTTCGCCATCAGAACGATACGATCGAGCGCCATGACGGGCGGCGTTTCAGACTGTGTTTGCGCATTTGAACTCATTCAGCCGGCTCCAGCTCTTCTGCGACCGGTTTCGCGGCGTCGCGGGCCCCTTCTGCGGCGGGGCCATTGGTGCGCACCACATCGACTGCGGTCACCTTATACTCGGGGCAATTCGTCGCCCAGTCGGACAGATCCGACGTGACGGCGTTGGCTTTCGATTTCGCATGATGGAAGGTCGTGTAAACGATCCCCGGATTGACGCGATCCGAAATACGCGCACGCAATTCGATCTGACCGAAGCGACTGGAGAGGCGGATCCAGTCGCCGTCCCGCACGCCGCGCGCCTGCGCGTCCTCGGCGCTGATGTCGAGCACATCCTCCGGGTGCCACATGGAGTTCGCCGTGCGTCGGGTCTGCGTCCCGACGTTGTATTGCGTGAGAATGCGTCCTGTCGTGAGCAGCAATGGAAACTGATCCGACGTGCGCTCCGTCGTCGGCACATATTCCGTGAGCATAAAGGTGCCGCGACCATTAGCGCGCGGGAACTTCTCCCGATGCAGAACTTCCGTGCCCTCCGGCGCATTCTCGTCGCAGGGCCACTGCGCCGAACCGATCCGGTCGATGAGCGCGAAGCTCATGCCGCGATAGGCGGGCGAAAGACGCGCGATTTCGTCAAGCACTTCGCCAGCATGGGCGTAGGAGACGTCATAGCCCATTGCGTTCATGAGCTTTACCGTGATCTCCCAGTCCTGGTAGCCGGCCAGCGGCTCCACGACCTTGCGCACGCGACTGACGCGCCGCTCGGCGTTGGTGAAGGTGCCGTCCTTTTCGAGTGACGACGAGCCGGGCAGGAAGACATGGGCGTATTTTGATGTTTCATTCAGGAATAGATCGTGCAGAACCACGCACTCCATGTTTCGCATCGCCGCGATGACATGGTGCTGGTTCGGATCGCTCTGCACCGGATCTTCGCCCATGATATACATGCCCTTGAAGGAGCCGGCGACGGCCGCATCAAGCATGTTGGGGAGTCGCAGACCGGGTTCCGCATCCAGCGCGACGCCCCACTCCGCCTCGAAGCTCTGGCGGGTTGCGTCGTCCGTCACGAAACGGTAGCCGCTGAACACATGCGGCCAGCTGCCGAGACAGCTTCCGCCCTGAACATTGCCCTGACCGCGCAGCGGATTGACGCCAACGCCTTCGCGCCCGAGCATGCCGCAGGACAGCGCGAGATTGCCGAGGCACATCACGCCCGTTGAACCCTGCGAATGTTCCGTCACGCCAAGACCGTAATAGATCGCACTTTTGGGTCCGCTGGCGTACAGCCGTGCGGCTGCACGGATGTCCTCCGCCTCGACCCCGGCGAGGGGTCCAATGACCTCCGGCGCATACTTATCCGACCCGACGAGCGCGGCCCAGTTCTCGAACTCGTTCCACTCGCAGCGCGCGCGAATAAAGTCCTCATTGTAGAGCTTCTCGCGCACGACGACGTGGGCGATGCTGTCGAGGATCGCGACATTGGTGCCCGGCCGGATCGCGAGATGGATATCCGCCGCGCAATGCGCCGAGCGGACAGTTTCCGTGCGTCGCGGGTCGATAACGATCAGCTTTGCGCCCTGGCGGATTCGCCGTTTCATCAGCGAACCAAAAACCGGATGCCCTTCAGTCGGATTGGCGCCGACAACCATGATGACGTCGGTCTGGAGGATCGAGTCAAAGTGCTGACTCGCTGCGCCCCAGCCGACCGTCGATGTCAGACCGAACTGGGTCGGCGAGTGGCAAATTCGGGCGCAATTATCGATATTATTGTTGCCAAGGACGGCGCGCGCCAATTTTTGGGTAAGGAAGATTTCCTCATTGGTGCAACGCGAACTCGACACGGCGCCAACGGATTTCTGCCCGTAGGTGCCCTGGATCCGACGAAACTGTTTCGCCGCATAGGAGAAGGCCTCGTCCCAGCTGACCGGCGTCCACGGATCATCGATCGACTCCCGGATCAGCGGCGTGCGCACGCGATCGGGATGGTTGTAATAGTCGTAGGCGAAACGACCCTTGATGCAGCTGTGGCCGTGGTTCGCCTTGCCTTCTTTCCACGGAGTCATTCGGACAATGCGGCCCTGACGCGTCTCGGCCTTGAATCCGCAGCCGACGCCGCAATAGGCGCAGGTTGTCACGACAGAGTTTTCAGGCTTCAGCGGGTTCGGCATGGATGTATTCTCCCTCGAACAGACTTTTTTCGATCAGCGCATGACTTGGGCAGGCCTGGACGCAAGCGCCGCAGCTCACGCATTCGGAAGCGAAGAACGGCTCGTCCTGTCCCGCGATCACTTTGGATTCGAAACTCCGTCCCGAAATCGTGATCGCAAAGGTGCCCTGAATTTCGGCGCAGGCGCGCACGCAGCGGCTGCAGACGATGCATTTTGACGGGTCAAAGAGAAAATAGGGATTGGACACATCGACTGGCGCGCCGAAGTGATTGCGTCCCTCTCCGAAGCGATGCGAGTCCACGCCCGCCGCTTTCAGCGTTTCGTGGAACTCACTCCAACCATCGGCGAGTTCGCCCTCGGGAAAATCCGAGATGTAAAGTTCGAGCACGCCGCGTCGGAGACGATCGAGGTTTTCCGAATGCGTGCGCACGCGCATGCCCTCGGCGACAGGCGTCGTGCAACTCGCCGGGAAGCCGCCGCGCCCCTCTACTTCGACAAGGCAAACCCGGCAGCTTCCAAACGCTTCAAGCATGTCGGTTGCGCAAAGTTTCGGAACCGGCTTCCCGGCGACTGTCGCCGCAAGCATCACAGAGCTACCCGCAGGCACGGTCACTTCAATATCGTCGATGAACAATTTGACCGGCGCGCCGTCTTTTGGCGGGGTTCCGTAGTCGACCTCTTCCTTCAAACCGCGTAGCTCAGCCCACATATCGCCGCCTCCCGATTGGCAAACTATCTTTTGTCCTGGCAGTTGATGATGAGAAACAAGGCATAACAGCGGAGAGTTAGGCCTTTTGATGCCGGAAACAAGCTCGTTTAAGAAAAGAAATCAATTACTTATAGAAATTTACTGGCAATTAATCGTTTTTTTCGATGGGTTTTGGACCAGAACACAGATTTTCCGGTCGAAAAGTTGTATCCGCCGCTGAAAATGACAAAAACCGCGCCTTGAGCCATTATCGAAACGCGGGCCTGGAGACAGCCGTTTCCCGATGATTTTGTCGCCGCGCCCGACAGCGAGTCTGATGACGCATCCCTTTTTCAATATCCACACGCATGGACTGGCGCGCATGGCGGTCGCGACCCCGCGCGTCCGCCTCGCCGATCCCGCGTTCAATGTCGCCAGAACACTGGAGATGGCGCGTCAGGCGGACGAATGCGGCGCCACGATCGTGTTATTTCCTGAACTTGGTCTGTCCGCCTATTCGATTGACGATCTTCTGCAACAGGATGCGTTGCTCGTCGCCGAAGAGGACGGTCTCGCCGCCATGATCGCGGATTCCGTTGATATCCGACCGCTAATTGTCGTCGGCGCCCCGCTTCGTCGGGAGGGTCGCCTTTATAATTGTGCGGTGGCGATTTCGCGCGGCCGCCTGCTCGCTGTCACGCCAAAAACCTACCTCCCCAATTACCGGGAGTTCTACGAAAAGCGTCATTTCGCGTCGGGCGCCGCGCTGAGAGGCGCCGACATTGCGCTGGCCGGCCAGTGTGCGCCCTTTGGTTCGGATGTTCTGCTCGAGGCGACGGATTTTCCCGGTCTCACTCTCCATATGGAAATCTGCGAGGATGTCTGGGCCCCGATACCGCCATCCACCCGGGCGGCGCTCGCAGGCGCGACGGTGTTGCTCAATCTTTCCGCCTCCAACGCGATCGTGGGCAAGTCCGACTATCGGGAAACCCTCTGCGCGGCGCACTCTGCGCGTTGTCTTGCCGCCTATCTCTATTCAGCCGCCGGGCAGGGCGAGTCGACAACGGACCTTGCGTGGGACGGCGAGGCTCTAATCTACGAAAATGGGCGCCGCCTCGCGGGCGCGGCGCGGTTCAGCCCCGAGCCGCAGCTGATCTGCGCTGATATTGACGTCGGGCTTCTTCTGTCGGAACGCCTGCGACAGGGCTCTTTCGGCGATTGCGCGGATCTTGAGGCCGGCGCGACGGCCTTTCGTCGGGTCGCCTTTGAAACCCATGCGCCGCGGGATCGGGACATCGGCCTGTTGCGAAGCGTCGCCCGCTTTCCCTTTGTCCCGTCGGACGAAAAGCGTCTCGCCGAGCTTTGTTTCGAGGCGTTCAACATTCAGTCGCACGGGCTCGAACAGAGATTGCGCGCCTCGAAGATTGAAAAGGTCGTGATCGGCGTCTCAGGCGGCCTCGATTCAACCCATGCATTGCTGGTCGCGGCCACGGCGATGGACCGCCTCGCCCTGCCTCGGCAAAATATTCTCGCCTGGACGCTGCCGGCCTTCGCGACAAGCGAGCGGACGAAAGCGCAGGCGTGGCGGCTGATGTCGGCGCTGGGCGTCAGCGCCGCCGAGATCGACGTGAGCGACGCCTGCCGCCAGATGCTGCGCGATATTGACCATCCGGCGGCGCATGGGGCGGCGGTTTACGACGCCGCCTATGAAAACGTGCAGGCGGGCGCGCGGACGTCTCTGCTGTTCCGCCTTGCGAACCGCCATGATGCGATTGTGATTGGCACCGGCGATCTGTCCGAGTTGGCGTTGGGATGGTGCACTTTCGGCGTCGGCGATCAGATGGCGCATTACAACGTCAATGCCTCTGTGCCGAAAACCCTTATTCAGCACCTTATCCGCTGGTGCGCGCGCGATGCGCGTTTTGGCGCGGCGACGGTGGACGTGCTCCACGATATTCTGGGCACCGAAATTTCACCGGAACTCGTGCCTGGCGACACCGCGCAGAGAACAGAGGCCTTTGTCGGTCCCTACGCGCTCCAGGATTTCAACCTTTTCTATACGACCCGTTACGGCTTCGCGCCTACTAAAATCGCTTTCCTTTCGTGGCATGCATGGCGTGACGCAAGAACCGGCGCGTGGCCGGCCGGAATTGCGGCGACCGCGCGGGCGCAATATGAACTTGCCGAAATCAGACATTGGCTGACTGTGTTTGTGCGGCGCTTCTTCGCCGCCAGTCAGTTCAAACGCTCGACGCTGCCGAACGGACCGAAGGTCAGCTCCGGCGGCTCGCTTTCGCCGCGCGGGGACTGGCGGGCGCCAAGCGACGCGCCAGCCGACGCATGGCTCGCATCGATCGACGACATTCCCTGAAGGTTGCAAGGAAAATCAGCGCGCGATGGGCGATGAAATCGAAGCGACAGGTTTTACGACGGCGGACCGGCGACGTTTTGCAGAACGGCTGACGCAGGTAACGGATCTTCTTCGGCGTCTTTTCGGGACAAACGGCTTTTCAAACGACGGCCATATGATCGGGTTCGAGATCGAAGCCTGGATCGTCGATCACAATTATTTTCCCTCTCCCGTCAATCAGGCGCTTCTCGCGGCGCTCGACGACCCGCTTGTTGCCCCGGAATTGTCGCGTTTCAATGTCGAACTGAATTGTCTGCCCCTGCCGCTTGAAGGCGACGCATTTGCGCGAGCGCATGACGCGCTCGCCGGGACATGGCGTCGCTGTAATGCGGTCGCCCATGGGCTCGACGCGAATCTTTTGATGATCGGCACGCTGCCGACGATCCGCGACGCCGACATGACGCTGGCGAACATGTCGCCGCTCAATCGCTATTACGCCTTGAACAGGGAAGTGCTGCGACAGCGCAGTGGTCGACCGCTACGGGTCGAAATTGAGGGTCGCGAACAGCTCGTATCGACGCATCGCGATGTCATGCTTGAAGCGGCGACGACGTCCTTTCAGGTCCATATCAAAACGCCGGCCGATCTCGCCCATCTCTACTACAACGCGTCCATCGCCGCTTCCGGACCGATTATCGCCGCCTGCGGCAATGCGCCGTTTCTGTTCGGAAAATCGCTCTGGGAGGAAACCCGCATTCCTTTGTTCGAGCAGGCGGTGGAAGCGCCGGGCCCGGCGCGGGTGTCGATGGGCGCGGGCTATGTCGCGCGAACTTTGCTCGAAGTTTTTGAGGAGAATTTCCGCGACTATGACGCGCTGCTTCCCATGGCTTTCGATGATGCGCCGGCAGCGTTCCGGCATCTTCGGTTGCACAATGGCGTTATCTGGCGCTGGAACCGGCCGCTGGTGGGGTTTGATGCTTCCGGCGCGCCGCATTTGCGCATCGAGCATCGCATATTGCCGGCGGGGCCTGGCTTCGTCGACATGATCGCCAATGCGGCTTTTTACGTCGGGCTTGTCCGCGCGCTGGCTTTCAGCGGCGGCGACGGTTCGGGCGGGGTCCCGTTCGCGCAGGCGCAGCGAAATTTCTACAGCGCAGCCCGCGATGGTCTCGATGCGAATCTTTACTGGCCGGGCATCGGCGAGATCGCGGCAGGGCGCCTGCTGCAATCGCGCCTGATCCCGGCCGCACGGGAAGGGCTGGCCGATCTGGGCGTTTCGGATTCGCGCGGCTATATGGACGTTATCTCGGCGCGAGTGGGTTCGGGTCAAACGGGCGCGCGCTGGCAGCGCGCGGCGCTGGCGGCGCGGGGCGGGGATTTCCACGCCCTTATGGCCGCCTATTGTGAAAGGCAGCGTAGCGGCGCGCCGGTGCATGAATGGGAAAGCTGAAAAATGAACGTGACCGGGGCCGGCTTTACGATCTTGCGCGAATTGCCGGCGGGCTTTCTCGATTGCCCGGCGAAGGGACTGGCGGAAATTCTGCCCGGACCAACGCTTTTTGACCTCCCGGGTCGCGATCCGCATCCGCTTTTCGTTTCGACGCTGCTTCACGGCAATGAGGACAGCGGTCTGGCGGCGATGCAGGATATTCTGCGCCGGCGTCTGGCCACCGGTCTTTCCCGCGCGCTTTTGCTTTTTATCGTCAACGTGGGCGCCGCCGCCGCCGGCCTGCGCAGCCTGCCGGGTGAGATGGATCACAATCGCATCTGGCCCGGCGCACCCGCGACAGACGATCCCCTCGCGGCGATGGCCCGCGCCGTGCATGCCTATGTCGGCGCGCGGCATCCTTTTGCGGCGGTCGATATTCATAACAACACCGGCTTTAATCCGCATTACGCCTGCGTGACGCGACTGGAGCCGCAATTCGTTTCGCTGGCGCGGTTATTCTCGCGCATTGTCGTCCACTTCCAGCGACCGCTCGGCACGGCGGCGGCGGCTTTCGCCGGCGTCTGTCCATCGATAACAGTCGAATGCGGCAAGGCGGGCGCCGGTTCGGCGACGCAGCACGCGATAGAACTGGTCGAAGCCTGTCTCGCGATTTCGCATTTGCCCGATCATCCGCCATCATCCCATGACGTGGATTTGCTGCGCACCTGCGCTATTGTGAAAGCTCCTGCCGAGGCCAGTCTGTCGTTCACGGGTGCGCCGGCAGACTTTATGTTCCGCGACGATATCGACCATCTCAATTTCAGCGAACTCGCGCCTGGCGTCAGCTTCGGGCGTATCGGCGACCCCTGCGCGCGGCTGGAAATCCTGCCGGGGGAAGGCGGCGAGATCCGAGCTGACCCCTATTTTGATTATGCAGATGGAGAAATCCGGCTCGCGCGGCCGGCTATCCCGGCCATGTTGACCCGCGATCCGCGCGCGGTTCGTCTCGACTGCCTTTGCTATCTGATGCACAGGATCGATATGACGGGCGCGCGGGTCGATTGAAAGACGGTTGGCGCCTGAGCGTTCAGGCTCTACCCTCGTTACGTACGCGCCGAGCGCGCTCTCGGCAGACAGGGGAGGGGATATGGCGTCGATCTCGAAGTCCCTGACGGGCGTTGTGCTTGGCCTCTCAATCTTCCCCGGCGCAGCCTCGCTTGGTCGCGCCGAGCAGATGGCGTCCGGCGTTGAGGCGCGGATGATGGCGGCCACCTACGCAGCGGCGCGGGTCGCCGAGGAATCCTGCCGGATGGATTACGTGCGGGTGAACCGGGCGTTTTTCCATGACTGGCTCGAGTCGCGCGGCGAAAAGACGGCTGAATTCTCACGAATGATGCGCGCGGAAATCTCGGCGGCGAAGAGCCGGATCGTGGCGGAAGTCGCCATGCGTGGCGCGGACGATTGGTGCTGGGATTACACGAGCGCCGTTTTCGACAATTACGACGCGCCCAATGGCCCGATTTTCTATCGGGACGAATTGGGGGTCTGGACCTCGCCCGAAGTTCAGCAGGACTTCCTGCGCGACGAGTCAAACGCCAACTTTTTGTTCGAGGATCCGGGCGTTTTTCCTTAG
>CAZJAY010000011.1:0-16496 GCA_964543915.1 uncultured Methylocystis sp.
TCTGCGCTGAAGGCCGCTCGCCGCGCTGCGGCTGGCCCCATCGCCCGACGCACGCCGGCCCGGAACGCGCTGCGGGTCGTGAGCGCGAAACGCGGCGACGTCGTATCGCCTGACCGCGCGAAATTCATCAGCCGCAGGATTTGCGGCCCCTCCGGCGCGAAAAGCCAGCGCGCGCCGACCTGCGGCGTGCGAAGCCGCGCATAACCAGCTTCGAGCGTCGCGTGGCAATCGGACGCAAGATCGGCCGCCTCGGTCAGAAACGGAACCCCAAGTTCAGCAGCCAGTGAACGGTAAAATATCGTTTCGTCGAAAAGATCTTCCGCGAGTAACGCGCGATCGGCGCTGACGCCCTGTCGTCGCGCGATCGCCGCCGCGCGGCGCAATGTCGGGAGGGGCGCCCCGTGTCCGGCCAGAAAAGCGATTTCGACCGGAAGCTGCTCGCCTTCGGAAAAACTGTCGACCTCGCGCCGGTTCATGCACTAAACACTCGCTACGACAGAAAGACTGGAGCCGGTTCTGGTGTTGACTATCGGACAGCCTGCACAAACTGGCAAACGCCGCCGAAGCCGGAAAGTCGTCGGCCACGCGCCGGGCCAGTCGCGCCCGCGCGTCGTCTGCTTCGCGGCGCTTCATCTGCTGGCGTGGTTCCTCGCATGCCTGTCGAGCCCGATCATCGCTCGCGCTGAGGATGCCGCCGGCGCGGGCGCGCCCGCGTTCCAGGACCCCAACCGCCCGCTGGAGAAACCGGACCTCTCCTCCATTCGCCAGATCCGCTTCCTGACAGAGGATGATTATCCGCCGTTCAACTACCAGGGACCCGAAGGTCAGCTGGCAGGGTTTAATATCGATCTCGCCCGCGCCCTGTGCGCGGAAATCGAGGCTTCCTGCACGATCCAGCGTCGACAGTGGGACCTGTTGCTTCCCGCGCTCGACGACAACAGCGGAGACGCCGTCATCGCCTCGCTTGCGATCAATGAAGAAACCCGAAAAAAGGTGGATTTCACCGCGCCCTATTTCCTTGCGCCGGCGCGTTTCGTCATGCGCCGCGATACAATCCTCGCGGATGTCGAACCCGCCACGCTTGGCGATCGACGGGTCGCGGTCGTGCGCGGATCCCGGCACGAAGCTTTCCTCTCGGCTTTTTATCCGTCAGTCACGCGGGTCGCCTTCGATAATCCGACTTTCGCGCGAAACGCGCTCAAGGCGGGGCATGTGCAAGCGCATTTCGGCGATGCGACGTCGCTGGCCTATTGGCTGAACGGCTCCGAAGCGGCCGGTTGCTGCGAGTTCAGAGGCGGTCCCTTCGTCGACCCGCGCTACTTTGGCGACGGCGTCGGCATCGCCGTCAAAAAGGGCAATGTCGCCCTTCGCCGGGCGCTCGATTACGCCCTCGCGAGGCTCTCCCGACGTGGCGTTTTCGCGGAACTTTATCTCAAATATTTTCCGATTGGGCCCTTCTGACCGGCAGCATCGCGGCTTTGCTCCGACCCGGCCCCTATCCGCCTCGCGGGTCGAGCCGCCTGGCCAACGCGATCCGCACAGCCGTCAGCGCGGACGCAAGACGATCGCAAGCCGCTTCGACATCGGACGCGCCGGCGCGCAGCGCCTCTTCATATTCCCCTGCCGCCGCGGCCGTCGCCACGGCTCCGATCGCCCGCGCCGACCCCTTGATCGCATGCGCAAAATCGGCCAGCGGCGCCTCTTCGCCCGATGCGAACGGCGCGGCGAGACGGTCGAGCGCCTTTGCGGCCTGCATGTCGAAAAGGCGGAGGAGTTCCGCCTCCAGGTCGCGATCGCCGAAGGTCTGACGCGCGAGAAAGTCGAGATCAAGCTCTGGAGCCCGGCCGCACGGCCTTTCCGACGCGGACGCACCACGTAGACCGTCCGCGCCGCGATCGGCCGCCTCCGCAATCCGAGCCACCATTGTCAGACCACGCTTCAGCAATGCAGCAGACTCCCGAAACTATCATTAATTTCATATGGTTAAAAAATCTGTGCCGCGCATGTCCGGATGCGTGGGCCTGTCGCTGTCTTCGCCGGCGACAGCCGCGTTAACGACGTTTCCGGATACGCCAGAGCCACGTATTTCAATTACATGTGACAAAGGGTAAGATTTGGTAAATACATTGCGCTCGGCTGGCGCGCGCACGTCCTGACGATGCGCGGGGCCGTAGCGACAGCGTGGCGGGGCCGCCCGGTCCGGCAATTTTTTCGAAAAGTCGTTTCGGCTTTTTTGGTGATAGCGTGTTCTGGGGCGGCCCTGGCCGCTGGAGTGAAATGATGGCGAAGTCGGGTAAAATCGAGGATGCGGCCTCCGCCGCGCTTTCGGCGATCGAAGAGGCGCTGGACCTGAACGCGCCGCCGGAGCCGTCGGAAAAGCCCGGGAAAAATCCGCGCGAACCGATCGCGGCGGACTCGCCGCCGAAAAGCCCTCCAAAAGGGCCGCTCGCCGAACCGCCCGCGCAACGCCCTGCGCCTCCGCCGATCTCACCGACGGTCGCGCCAGCGAACGACGACCGTCGGACAATCGGCGAATTGCGCCAGGCGTTACAGGTGCCGCCGAATCGCTCCATCACGCTGGCGACGGTGATTTCGATCCTGCTCTGGGCGGCCGCCTGGTCGCTTTACGTTTTTTTACATCGCGAGGAGATTCTCGATCCCGCCGGGACGCTTCTGTCGCCGCGCCCGCTCCTGACCCTTTCGGCGCTCGTGGGCCCGATCGCCTTTTTGTTCATCACAGGCCTCATGGCCCGTCGCGCCCATGAGATGCGTCACATCGCCAACTCGATGACAGAAGTGGCGATACATCTGATCGAACCGGAGACCATCGCAACCGAGCAGGTGGTTTCGCTGTCCCAGGCGATACGGCGCGAGGCCGCGTCGATGGGCGACGGAATCGAACGCGCGTTGTCTCGCGCGAGCGAACTTGAGGTGATCGTCCGCACGGAGGTCTCCAATCTCGAGCGCTCATACACGGAGAATGAGCGCCGCATCCGACTTCTGATCGACGAATTGACCCGCGAACGCGAGGCAATTCTCGTCAATGCGAATAACGCGCGGGAGTCCCTGCTCGGCGCGCGCGATACGCTGTCACAGGAACTGGCCTCGACCAGCGCGCATCTTGCCGAGGCTGTCAGCGCCGCCGGCGCGCGCGTGACCTCTTCTCTAGGCTCGCGGAGCGAGGAAATTCGGCTCGCGCTCGAGAAAGCGGGCGACGGCTTCGATGACACGCTGTCTTCCCATGGCGCGCGCATGCTCGATACGCTGACGCGAACAGGCGACGAAGTCGCGGAAAAAATTTCCGGGGCCGGCGATGCGCTTTCCCGGAAGCTTGGTGAGGGAGTCGACGAGGCCAGCCGCAAGCTGACGCTCTCGGGCGAAACCCTGATTTCGGATTTTTCTGCGCGCGGCTCCAGCGTGATCGAGAAATTCGAGGCTGTGGGCTCGACATTCAACGACTCCATCGGCGCGCAGGCGGAATCGGCGCTTGCTGCGTTTGAGGGGGCGGAAGGTCGACTTATGACTCTCATGGAAAACGCCGAGGCGCGGGCGCGCGAGGAGATCGACGAAAGATCGCGGGCGCTTCAGGCGGCGCTGTCGCAAAGCCTTTCAGAGAGCGCGGCGGCGCTGTCGGATCAGGTCGAATCGATGCAGCAACGCTTCTTCGCAGTGGCCTCCGACGCCGTCTCCGCGATTGGCGTCCATGGCGACCGTCTCAATGAAACGCTCGCAGACCGTTTGCAGTATTTCGAAGACGTCGCGGTCGTGCGTGGCGGCGAAATCGCCGCCCGGTTCGGCGCGCAGGGCGAAACGCTCGAAAGGACGCTGGCCGACAAGCTTGCGGCCTTTGAGGAAATGGTGACGCGCACAAGCGTCGAGGCGGCTTCTCGCATCGCCGAGCAGGGCGATCGCCTGTCAGCGGCGCTGGCCGGAGAAATCGAAACGTTCGAAAGCAATCTTCTGCGTCACAGCGACGAAACGCTGACCCGGGTCGCGGCGAGCGGCGAAGCGACGACGTCGGCCCTGCGCGAAAGCCTTGCGGCCATTGAGACCGCGGTGCGACAGAGCGAGGAAACCGCCGCAGATATCGGCGTGCGGAGCGGACACGCCTACGAGACCCTCACGCAAAGGCTCGACGCTTTCGAGGAGGCGATCGCAGGACGCGCCGAGGAAGCCCTCGCGCGCGGCGAGCAGGCGGCGGCGACCCTCTCCGAACAGGTGGCGCACTTCGCGGAGACCGTCAATCAAAGCGGCGACGATGCGTCTGCGAAACTGCTGCAACGTGGCGAAGCCATTGCTATGGCCTTCGATCACGGCGTGAGCGAATTCGAGGAACGGATCATAGACAAGGCCTCGACCATCGGTCAGCGCCTCGCGGAACATACGGCCGCATCGGACGCCGCGCTTGCTGCGCGTCTCGGCGACTTCGAGGACTCGGTCAGGCGACATAGCGAAAGCGTCGCCACCGTCGTGGCGGATCACGCGCGTCGCGTCGATGATCTCGTCGAAGAGCGGATGTACGCCCTCGAAAACGCCGGACTTTCCGTCGCCCGGATCATGGAGTCGACCCAGGAAACCGCGCTTGCGGAAATCGCCGCGCAAGGCGATGCGCTGCGCGAAAATCTCCGTGAGACAGTCGACTCGGTCGCGACGGCGATCAACGAAAACGCCGACTCCCTCACCGCGCGATTCACCGAGACCGCGAGTGACGCAGTTCTTGCGCTCGCGACACAGGGCGAACGCCTTAACGAGCTGCTCGGCGAAAAACTCGCATCGTTGGAAGACTCTTTCGTCCGACAGGGCGGCGACGTCGTCGCCTCCCTCGCCGAACAGGGCGCAAAAGTTACGACCACCCTTGGCGACCAGCTCAACCAGTTCGAAAGCGCGCTCGCGCGCGACGGCGGCGCCATCGCCGAACGTATCTCGGAGAGCACGTCGCGACTCATCACGCAGGTCGGCGAACAGATCGCCGGCGTCGAGACGGTGATCGACGGACAGGGCGGCGCGCTCGTCGACACGTTAAAGGCGCAGACCGACTATTTCGCAGCGCGCATCGGCGACAATTCGAGACATTTCGCCGAAGATGTCGACCAGCGGCTTTCGCTGATCGACGCATCGATCGGCGACCGTGGCGCGAAACTCGTCGAAACACTCGAAAAAATCGGCGAAATACAGGCAAACCTCGACACCCGCATCGCGGAAATGCAGGCGACATTGGATGGTCGTGGCGGCGCACTGACGCACGACCTCGCCACCGTCGGCGAACTTGTCGCCCAGGCGATCGAAAGCCGCGGCGACGCCGTTGTCCGCCAGCTCGCCGAGAAGCGTGAGGAGCTCGTTCAGGCGTTTGAAGGCTCGCAAACGGCTGTCGCCAGCGCGCTTGAAACGGGCGCAAGGGCGTCGATGGACGCGTTGGCGGAAATGAACGAGCGGATTCGTGCGGAATTGCCCGCGCTGCTCGATCGACTTAATTCGACGAATGAAACGCTTGGCGCGATGCTGCATGTCACCGGCGGCGATCTTGTCGGCATCGAGCGCGATCTCGCGCAGCGTCTGGGCGAATTCCGCGCGGCGCTGAACGAAGTCGCCGGACATGTCAGCCAGCTCGGCAACGTATCGGGTGAAACCGTGCAGGGCGCAAAGACGTTCATCGACGCCCTCGATACGCGCCAGGCGAGCCTCGCCGCGAGCGCGAGTAAACTTGTCGAGAGCCAGAAAGCGCTCGACGAAGCTTTCGACGGACGCAGCACGGCGCTCGCACATCTGCTTTCGGCGATGGATGCAAAACATGCCGAATTCGATCGATCGATGACGGGATTCGCCGAAACAATGACGCGTGCGCTCCAGGAAATCGAGGCGCGCACCGGTAAACTCGGCGGATCAATCTCGGAAACGGCCGCCAGCACAGTCAGCATGATCGAAGATCGTTACGCGGCGCTGCGCGAGACGGCGGAGTCGGAACACGCGCTTACCACAAGGACGCTGACGTCTGCGCTCACGGATGCCTATGATCAGATGAACCGTCTGTTTGATGAGGCGCAGACGAAATTCCGGACAGCCGCCTCGGAGATCCGCGGCCTGTCGCAGTCGATCCAGAAGGAAATCGAGGAAACGCGTCAGGAGCTGCGTCGCGGCGCCGCCGAGCTGCCGCGCGAGACGGCGGAGCAGACACAGGCGCTGCGCCGGGTTGTGGGCGATCAGGTCAAGGCGCTCGGCGAATTGACCAATATCGTCGCGCGCGCCGGCAGCGCATTCGACGTGGCGGAGCCGACCCCTGGAGCACGGCGGAGCACAGATAGCCGCACCTACCGGCCCGAGCCGGCGGAGTCGGAAGCGCCGTCGGTCGAGAGGACGCGCCCGCCGGCGGCCGCCCGACCGCAGCCGACGCCGCCCGCGCAGCCCACTGTCGCCCCGCCGGCGCCCCGCGCCGCCGTCGCGTCGCCGCCGCAAGGGGGCTGGCTGAGCGATCTGCTCGACCGGGCGACGCGCGACGATGCGGACGAAACGCCGAAAAATTCTTTCGACGGCCTCTCGCTCGAAATCGCCCGTATGGTGGACAGCGCTGCGGTCAGCGACCTCTGGCGACGCTACCAGCTCGGCGAAAAAGGAGCTGCGCTGTTCAGCCGCCGTCTCTACACCGCACAGGGGCGGCAAACTTTCGACGAGATTTCCCGGCGCTATCCGGGCGAACCCGCGTTCCGTGAGACAATTGACCAGTATATCCGCAACTTCGAGGCGCTAGTGGTCGAAGGCACCCGCGACGATCGGGACGGATCGCGGGCGATTGAACTGCTGACGGGCGACTCCGGCAAGGTTTACACTATGCTGGCGCATGCAACGGGACGCTTCTCCTGATCGGCCGATAAGGTGCGCGTCTCACGGGACGCGCGCCGACCGACGTCAGGGCGCGACGGCGCTCATGGCGGCTTCGAACCCGACTTCGGCGCGCAGGTTTTCGAGATCGCGCCCAAGCGTTGCGACAGCCAGCTTTTTCGAACCCTGGTAATAGGTCACGGCGCAATCGCCTGAAGCCGGGTCGCCCGAGATCTCCGCGCGATCCCAGGCCGGCGCATGGCCAATGTAGCCGATCGTCTGGTCATAATGCTGACTCCAGAAAAACGGCGCCGCCTCGAAACGCTCCCTCGCGCCGAGCATATTGCGCGCCGCTGTCTGGCCCTGGCGCGCGGCGACGACCCAATGCTCCACCCGCACGCGCTCTCCTGTCAGCTTATCGGGCCAGCGGGCGATATCTCCGGCCGCGAAAACATCCGGCGCGCTCGTCTCCAGAAAAGCGTCAACCACAATCCCCCGATCGATCGTGAGCCCCGCCTGTTCGGCAAGGGACAGCGCGGGACGCACGCCAACTCCCATCACGACAAAATCCGCGTCGATGCGTCCGCCGCTTCGTACCGTCAGGCCGGTCGCGTCGATCTCGCTTGCTGCGTCTTCGAGATGAAAGATAACGCCATGCGCCTCGTGCAGCGCACGGATATGCGCGCCAAGGTCGGGGCCAAGGATACGCGCCATCGGGATCGCTTCCGGGGCCACCACATGCGTCTCAAGCGCACGGGCGCGCAATGCGGCAGCGACTTCGAGGCCGATAAAGCTCGCCCCGATAACCACGACGCGTCGGGCGCCGGCGCAAGCCGCGATCAGCGCGTCACTGTCGGCGCGCGTGCGCAGATAATGGACATGCGGCAGATCGGCGCCGGGCACGGGCGGACGCACAGGTTCGGCGCCCGTCGCAAGCAGCAACCGATCAAAGTCGATCCCGACGCCGTCATCGAGCGTCAGACGCTTTTTGGCCGTGTCGAGCCGTTCAACGCGCCGACCGGTCACAAGACGCACGTCTTTGGCGCCATACCAGTCAGACGGCCGCAACGGCAGCCAGTCGGGCGCGGCGGAACCGGCAAGATAATCCTTGGAGAGATTGGGACGATCATAGGGCGCCTCACGATCCGCCGTAATGAGAACGATCTCGCCACCATAGCCTTGTTCACGGAGCGTGAAGGCGGCGGCGAAACCGGCGCCGCCGCCGCCAACGATCGCGATCTTTGCGGGCTGGCCGGCGACCGGCGTGGCGGACGCAGCGGCGGCGACGATCCGTTCGCGTGCGAAAACCAGCTCACCGACACGCTCCGCCCGCCAGACCCGTAGCGAATCAAAGGCGGGCGCACGGGTCGCCGCGCCGTCGCTCAACCGGAAACAGGCGTGATGCCAGGGGCACCGGATTTCGTCGCCAACGACAAGTCCGTCCGCGAGCGGCGCATGATAGTGCGAACAATGCGCGCCAAGAATATGAACCGCCGCGCCGCGGCGCACCATAATGGCTTCCTTGCCGCCGACATGACCACGAAACGGAACGCCATCTGCGAGCGCGGAAAAGGCGACGCCCATCGAAAAATCAGGGCCAGGGTTTTGCGACTCGTTCGTTGTCATGGCTTTCTCCCGCCTTTCGTCGACCCGAAAGTTTCGGGCGCGACGCCCTGTCAGAAGAAATTGGCCCCTTTGACCCGCAGGGCAAGCGCCGGTCGCCGAATCGTCGATGGCTCCATGGGCGCAAAATCTTTGTATGGCCTGAAAAAGCCGCGTGAAAATTAGTAATCCGTTAACGATGTTGCATATGCGCAACATTAAACTGTTGCCTTTCCGCAACAATAAAAAACTCAATTATTCCGCACCCCCCGATTTGCCTAACCTTTGAACAAATGCGCGGATGTTGAGCTTGAGCAACGGCCCCATCGTGCGGAACATGGCGTCACTCTTTCCCTCCCTCCCCGGAGTAAAGTCATGAAGTGGATGCATCTTACAACAGTAGCCGCCGCCGCCCTCGCGACGGGATTCGTCAGCCTCGCCCAGGCGCAGGTCTACGACGAGAAGTTCGAAATCACCGACCCGACGTTCGAGCAGCGTTCGGCGGAGGAGAAAGCGGAAGAGCAGGGCAAGACGCCGGGCGTCACGTCGGCTGCGCCCTCGTCGAAGAAAAAGAAGATCGTGAAGAAGTCAGAAGCGCCGGCGCCGGTTGCGCCCGCGAAGTGGACTGACACGCTGACCGTCGACGGCTTCGTGCAGGGCGGTATCGCGATCAATCCGAACCAGCCTTTCAACGGCCTCAACTGGGGTCACCTTTACACCGACCGCGCCAACACGCCGATTTTCAACTCGGCGGTGCTGACCGTGCAACGTCCGCTGGACCCGAAAGCCCAGACCTTCGACTACGGCTTCAAGCTGCAAGGCATGGTCGGCGAAGATATGCGCTACAACCACTATATGGGCGAGCTGGATTATGTGATCCCGTCACGCACGCAGATTGGCCCGATCGAGGCGCATGTCCTTGCGCATCTGCCGATCAATACGTCTTTCACCGAAGGCGGCATCGATCTGAAAATCGGCCAGTTCGTGACCTACAACGGCGCCGAACTGATCACCGCCAAGGACAACCTGTTCTACAGCCACTCCTACATCTTCAACTTCGGGCCCTTCGTCGACACCGGCGTGATGGTGACGACGCATTCGAAGAGCTGGCTCGACATCTATACCGGCATCATCACCGGCAATAACCAGACGATTGGCCCGCTCGGCGACAATAACGCGGCGCCGGCCTTCCATGGCGGCTTCGGCTTCAACTTCCTCGACGGCGATCTTGTGATCATGGCGATCACGACGACAGGTCCGGAAAATCCGAAACAAACCGATAAGTTCGGCGTAGGTTGGCCAACGGGTTATTTCGCGAATGGCGCGCCTGCCGGCGGCTATCCGGTTGGTCCGGACGTCAATGGCCTGCCCTTTACGTCCAACATGAGCGCGTGGGGCGTGCCAGGGCAGTGCGCCTGTAACGTCAACTCCTCGCTGCGCTCATGGAACAACCTGACGACGACCTGGAAAGCGACAGAACAGCTGACGCTCGTCACCGACATGAGCTTCATGGCGGAACAGGGCTGGAACCCGAGCACGCTGGGCGTTCCGCAGCGGAACTGGAACGCATTCATTGGAAACTTTGGCGTTCCGTTCGGTTTGCTTCCCGCCTCGCCGATGGGCGTCAACGCCTATGGCATCGCCCAGAACGTCGCCTATAAATATGACGACACCTTCTTGCTGAAGGCCCGTCTCGAATATTTCCGGGACTCGAACAGCTTCTTCGTAAGCGCCTTCCCGGGCTATTTCGATGCGGCCAACATCCAGAAGGGCTTCTGGTGCCCGTCCTGCATCAACCGCACCTACTCGACGCTGCCGGGCTACAGCCCCTTCGGTTCCGCGACCGAATTCGGCAAGGCCTACACCGGCACGAGCTATCTCGCTCTGACGGTCGGCGCGACGATCACGCCGAAGCTGCCCGAGGGCCTGCCCTATCTGACGGGTCTGATGATCCGCCCGGAACTTCGCTGGGATCAGGCGGTTAACGGCACCGCGCCCTTCTTCAACAAGAATGGCATGAGCTCGTCGCAGGGCATGTTCAACATGGACGTGATCCTTCCCTTCTCGCTGCTGTAAGGCGGCGCGATCCAGAACGGGAAAAGATCCGATCTTCCAGCCGCCCGGTTCGCCGGGCGGCTTTTTTTATGGCGTCAGTTAGACGAGGCGGATGTTCTGACCCGGGGCGGCAGGACTCAGGTCGCCGCCAAAAGCGCCCGCTGCAGGACCGCATACATGTCGCAGCCCGCGTAGATGAACTCGCCGACCCCGGCGGCGCGCAAGGCCGGCTCCAGTTCGCCCGGCCGCCCGGCGAGATAGAGACCGGCGCCGGCTTTGCCGAGCGCCAGCGCCACGGGTTTGGCGGCGTCCTGGTAGACCGGATCGCTCGAACAGATGCAGGCGATTTTCGCCCCCGAGGCCTCGAAGGCGCGCACAATCGCTTCGGTCGTATCCGTCTCGGGACCGGCGACCGCTTCTATGCCTCCGGCTTCGAAGAAATTCCGGGCAAAATTCGACCGCGCCGTGAATGCGGCGACGGACCCCAGATTGGCGAGGAACACGCGCGGCCGGCGACCGGCGTCCGCGAGCGCGCGATCGGACGCGTCGCGCAGCTTTTCGAACGGTTCGGCCAGGCGATGCGCCGAAAGCGGGGCGCTCTTGACGGCGACGGCGGGCGCAGGGGCGTCGTCGCGCGTCGCGTCAAAGGGCGCCAGCACATCAAGCGGTTTCTCGGCGAGATCGGGAAACTGATTCGCGCCGATGACTTTCTCCTTCGCGCGGGCGACGTTTTTCGCCCTTTCGCTGGCCGTCCCGGCGATTTCGCCCTGGAGCGTCCCCGCCGCCAGCACGGCGGCGAGGCCGCCGCCGGCTTCGATTCTCTGGAATCCTGCCCATGCGCTCTCGCACAGAGCCGTCGTCAGCGCCTCGAACCCGCCCGCGCCGGCGACCGGATCGTCGACCGCGTCGAGATGTGATTCGTCGAGCAGCACGAGCTGGGTGTCGCGGGCGAGCCGCCGGGCGAAACCATCCGGCGCACCCGAGGGAAGCGTGAAAGGGAGCACGGTAATTGTATCCGCGCCGCCGACGGCGGCCGAGAAGCAGGCCAGCGTGCCACGCAGAATATTGTTCCAGGGATCGCGGCGGGACATCATCCGCCATGCCGTCTCGGCGAAGATCAACGCCGGAGCCGGCGCGAGGCCGCAGGATTCCTCGACACGGGCCCAGAGGCGACGCATGGCGCGGAATTTGGCGACACCGAGGAATTCGTCTGCGTCGGCGGCGAGCCGGAAGGCGATCATGCCGCGCGCCGTTTCAATATCGATCCCGTGATCGGTCAGCGCGCGAAGATAGGCGACGCCGGCGGCAAGCGCGAAGGCCAGTTCCTGCGTCTCCGCGCCACCGGCGGCGTGAACAACCCGCGCATCGGCGACAACGGCGCCGGTCGCGAAACCGGCTTTCGCGATGCGCTTCGCCTCTTCGGCGAAAGTCCGCGACGCCTGGGCCCAGGGCGCGGCAAGGAAACCGTGACGCGCCTGAAGTCCCAGTGGATCGAGACCAAAAGAAACGCGGGTCAGCGAGGGATCGATATGCAGCCGATCGATCAGACGCATCAGCGCGGCGGCGGCGTCCGGCGCAAGCGGCGAGGATTCGACGACGACCGGAATGCCATAGTCGAAACGGACGCCGTCGAAGACGCGGGCGAGAGTCGCCTCATCGAAATCGGCGAGACCGCCGCCATAGGCGCCGAGCGCGCCCGCGAAGACGATATGCAGACCATCCGCCCCGCCCTCGAGATCGTCAAGCGCCAGTCGGTTGGCGGCGCCGCCGACGTCACAGTCGACGCGCGCGAGGATCGACCAACGCCCTGGCGTGCGGCGCAACGCTTTCATCGCGTGGGTCGCGCGCGGGTAAAGGGGCGCGATCCCGATCCCGCCATAGGCTTTTGACGTCAGGGAATCGAAGGACGCGCCCTTCAGCGCGCGCTCGACCAGCTTGCGCCAGTTTTCTTCGTCGGACTGTGGAAAAACGCCGGCAATAGCGGTCTCATGCCCTGTCATAATCGTTCCGACCCCCTTTTTTCCCGCGCCTTTTCGCACGAAGCGCCGGCTGCGGCCACAGCAAATCAGCCGGCAGACGGCGCGCCCTTTGATTTTCGCCGCCAAACCCCGTAACCAAGGTCGCGCCGCAGTTCGCGGCCGGGGCGCGCGCGCCCGAAGGCCCGCCGGGCCTGCTCCCCGCGCGGCGCAGCCGCCCCAACGGAGGGAAAATTGACCGAAGCCTCTTCCGACAACGCCAAACTTATGGACGAAATTATCGAGGTGATCGCCTCGGAAGGCATGATCGACCGCGCGAAGATCACGCCGGACGCGACGATCGAAAGCCTCGACCTCAAATCGGTGGACATTGTGATGATCCTCACGGCCCTTGAGGAAAAATTCAACGTCTACATCCCGATGGATGGTCCGCTCCAGGAAGCGAAAGACGTGCAAAGCCTGATCGAGGCCCTCGCCGACCACATCCGGAAAGAGCGCGAGAAACAGTAAATGACGGTTTCGCGCGGGCGGGCGGCGAACCGTCGCGTCGTTGTTTCCGGCATGGGCGCCGTCTGCGCCTCGGGCGTCGGCGCGGATCGCCTCTGGGCCGCCGCCCGGGACGGGGTCTCGCAGATAAGGCCGCTCAGGACCGAACGTCCCTATGACGGCCGCATAAAACAGGCAGGCCAGGTGCCGGATTTCGATCCGGCGGCCTTTATCGAACCCTCGGTCCTGCCGTTCTGCGATCCGTTCACGCAATTTTCGGTTGTCGCCGCCGATGAGGCCATGGCCCAGGCCGGGCTCGGCAGAAATGATGCGGCCGGTCCGGGAACCGCCGTCATCGTCGGCACCGGCATCGGCGGCATGACGACGATCGAAAACGGCATCTATCGCTACTACGTCGACGGCGTGCGGCCGGAAATGCTGAGCGTTCCGAGACTGATTCCCAGCGCGGCGCCGACGACGATCGGCATGCGCTATTCCTGTAACGGCCCGACATTCTCCATCGGCAGCGCCTGTTCCTCCGCGAGCCAGGCGCTCGGGATCGGCATGCAGATGATCCGCGCCGGCATGGTCGACAAGGCGATCGTCGGCGGCGCCGAGGCCTGCGTAATCAATGCGACGATCCGCGCCTGGGAAGGCCTGAGGGTTCTCACGCCGACCCTTTGTCGCCCCTTCTCAACCGATCGAAACGGTATGAGCCTTGGCGAAGGCGCGGCGATCTTCGTGCTGGAAAGCTTCGAATCCGCGCGGGCCCGCGGTCATGAACCGCTTTGCGAACTCGCCGGCTATGGAACGACCAGCGACGCGCGCGACCCTGTGCGGCCGGATCTCGATGGGGCCGCCGATTCGATCGTGCGCGCGCTTGCCGACGCAGGCCTTGAGCCGCAGGATATCGGCTACATCAACGCGCACGGCACGGCGACCCACGCCAACGATATTACGGAGTCAGAAGCAATTCTGCGGGTTTTCGGCGCGTATGGCGACCGGGTTCCGGTATCCTCGACAAAACCCGTACATGGCCACGCGCTTGGCGCGAGCGGCGGCCTCGAACTCGTGGTCGCGATTTCCGCGCTGCGCACGCAGATCGCGCCGCCAACGATCAATTTTCAGGATCCTGACCCGCGCTGCCCTATCGACGCCGTGCCAAACATCGCGCGGCCATGCGCGATGAACGCCGTCATGTCGAATTCATTCGCCTTTGGCGGCATTAACGCCGTGCTGATTGTGACCCATGCAGACTGACGCGCCAAAAACGATTGGTCCGCTGCGGCTGACGGTCGACCCTCACCGCGCCCGCGCCTATGCGCTTGAAACAGGCGGCGACGGGGTCTCGACCCCGCTCGCCTATCCGGCCGTGTGGCTCTCGGAGCCGAGGCTCGCCGAGGTCGTCAATGGCGTTTGCGCGCGCCTCGACGTTGTGCCTGTGCATGAATCCCAGAGTTTCGCCTATGAGGCGCCGCTGATCGCCGGCGAAAGCTACGACGTTACGGTGACGTTGCGACGGGAAGAAACGCCGCCACGCCTGATCGCCGATGCGACCATCGTCACGACAGCGGGCGTGCGGGCGGCCCGTATCGAAACGATGCTCCGGCTTGTGCCGCGCGCCGGCCTCGAAGGCGCAGCCGCCGGGGGGAGCGCCGCACCATGACCACGCTACCCGTGATCGGCGAGAAACTGCCGGAGACCCGGATTGGCCCGTTCGATGCGGCAGCGCTTGCCCGCTACGCCGAGGTTTCCGGCGACGCCAACCCCTTGCATCTTGACGATGCGCTCGCCGCAAGGATCGGTTTTCCGGCGCCGCCGGTCCATGGCATGAAGCTGCTCGCCGCCTTTGAGCCCTTTCTGAACGCCTGGCGCGCGGACCTCGAGATTGTCGGGCTTTCCGGCAAATTCGTTCAGCCGATCCTGCGTGGCGAAGCGGTGACCCTGTCCGGTCGCGTATTGCGATCGTCTTCGGATGAAGTCTTCGTGCGTCTTTTCGCGCATGGCTCCGCGCGTCTGCCCGGCGTGATCGGCGAAGCGACCCTGCGTCCGCGCCGGGGAGGCCCGGCGTCGTGACCCGCATTCTCATCACTGGCGCATCAAGCGGCATCGGCCGGGCGCTGGCGCTGGACTATGCGAAAGACGGCGCGCGGCTGGTTCTCCTCGGACGCGACGCCGGACGCCTTGATGAAGCCGCAACCGCCTGTCGCGAAGCCGGCGCCGCCGATGTCGAAACCCATATCGCCGACGTGCGCGACCGCGAGACAATGGCGCGAATCGTTGCAGAGGCTGACGCACGCCGCCCGATCGATATTCTCGTCGCCAACGCCGGCGTCGCGACCGGGCTGTCGCAAAAGCAGCTCATGGAGCCGCCGGAATCGGTACGCGCGATGATGGCCATTAACGTGAACGGCGTCTTCAACACTGTGGAGCCCGTCATTCCCGCAATGTGCGCCCGGGGAACCGGGAAAATCGCGATCGTTGGCTCGATGGCCGGCGTGCGCGCCCTGCCCTACTCGCCGGCCTATTGCGCCGCCAAATCGGCCGTCCACATGTGGGCGGATTGCTTGCGCGGATCGCTCGCGCCCCGTGGCGTCCATGTCGCGCTGATTGTGCCGGGATTCGTCAAAACGCCCATGAACGCGCCGCTCAAGGCGTGGCAACCCGGGGCGATTTCAGATGTCGAAGCCGCGCAGATCATCCGAAAGGGGCTTGATCGCAGCCGTAACGTCATCGCCTTCCCTCTTTACATGTATGCCGCAATGCGGATTTTTGCCCTGTTGCCGGCGAGCCTCGTCGACGCCGTCATGCGACGTTTCGAGGTGGATGTTACGGAAACGCGCGAGCGCGGCGAGGAAATTTGAATCTCTGGCAATTCCTCGGCTGGACTGCCGCCATCTACTGGGGCGTCGCCGTGGCGCTGCTGTTCCTTTCCGTCGGCGCGACGATCCTCCAACCCTGGATCGCCGGACGCCGGGCGCGCCGGGAGGATCAGCCCCCGGTGTCGATCGTTCTGCCTGTGAAACTGCTCGAAGCGGGATTCGACGAAACCCAGGCTTCGGCTTTTCTTCAGAATTATCCCCAAATCAATGTCACCGTCGCAACGCAGGAAGCGGACTCGCCCGCTGTCGCCCAGATGCGGGCGCTCTTCGCACGCTTCCCCGACATTCCATCCCGGGTCCTGCTGTCGACCGCAAAATTCGCCGCGAGTCCGAAGGTCGACAATCTCTATGCGCCCTTTATGGAGGCGGAGAATGACGTGATCCTTATGAAGGATGCGAATGTCCTTCTCGAACCGGACGCCCTCGCCGAACATATCCGGCAACTGACGACGGACGTCGGCCTTGTCTGCGCCATCCCCTCTTGCGCGCGGCTCGATAATTTTGCGGCCCATGTCGAGGCGGCGATTATCAATGGCCCACATGCGCGGATGCTTTTCCTCGCCTCGGCGCTTGGTCAGGGCCATGGCGTCGGAAAAATCATGCTCTTTCGCCGCTCCGACTTTCTGCGCGCCGGCGGGTTTGGATCGCTCGCCCATACGGTTGGCGAGGACAACGCCATGGC
>CAZJAY010000012.1:0-16009 GCA_964543915.1 uncultured Methylocystis sp.
GCGCGAGTTGCGGCCGATTGGCGACGCCGCCGCTGGCGTAGGCCATGAGGGGCACGGGACCTGCGCCTGTCATCACGCCGCCGTCGGCAAAGCCGAAGAGGTTTCCGATGAGGCCGCCAATGGAGCCGGCGTTGGCCGAGCCCATTTTTCCGAACAGTCCGTCGATCGCCATGGAGAGGGATTTGTCGAGGAGCTTCGACAGCAGACGATCCAGAACGCCAAGCATCGCTTTCCCCGCATTCTCGCCCTGCCGGAAGGCGGAGGCAAGCGACATGCCGATGTCCGAAGCCGTGCTGCGCACCATATCGAGCGCATCCCTGAAGCGTTGTTGCTGATCGGCGACCTCTTCCGTGCGCTTCGCGAGATCGGCGTAATTAAAGGCGGTCGAAGAGATCATATTACGCAACGCGTCTGTCACCGGAATGCCCTGCGAGATCGCCTGATTGAGAAGCTCCTGTGATTTGGCTGCAAAGGCGGTGTGTTCCGTCGTCCCGGTGAATGAAGCGGCCTGTGTATCGAGCGCATCACGCTGCGCATTGATGTCGGCGTTGGTGGTCTGGAGCCATTTGTCGAGCATCTCGAACTCGACATTGGCTTTGTTGATGGCCTCGGTCTGGGCGTCCACCGCCTTCAGGTCGGCGACATCTGCGCCCTTCGGGCCATCCCCTCCATAGATGCTGTTGAACTTCGCGACGTAGCTGGCGCCGGTTGTGCCAAGCGCGTCGGCGCGTTTCGCGCCCTGCGCCATAGGCTTGCCGGTGAACCAGACCGACGCCGCGTCGCTTGTGTTCCCGTATTTGGCGAGCGACGCCCCGAACTGCTTGTTGAATACGGCGTCCTGCGCGGCGGGGCTGCCGAGAAACGCGCCGATCGACAGGCGCCGCCCGAGGGCGTTCTCGGTCCATGGGCCGATGTTGCGTCCCATGACCTGATAGGCGCCATAGGCGCGGTCGCCCGATCTGGTGGCGGGGCCGATCGCGCCATAGCCGCCGGATCCGCGACTTTCGATCGCGGCAATGGCGCTGCGCGCCCGTCCGAGGACATCGCTCGATTGGCCCTGCCACTGGCTGGCCGGGATCAGTTTGCCGATTCTGCCGGCCGTTTCCGTCAGGGCGTCGCCGAGCACTCTCGCGGCCTTCGCCGTAAAGTCGAAGGCGGATGCGACCGGCATTGCAAAATCCGGGATATTCTCGCGACGAAAGTTGCGCGCCTCGTTACCAATCTCGGCCATGCGGCGCTCGTAGGGGGACATGCGAACCAGACGGCTGTTGTCAGCTGCCTGCTCGGCGCGATCCTGCACCTTGCGCGCCGTTTCCGCGAGAAGCTTCGCGCGCTCGCCCTCGGCGGCGATGCCGGCCTTCACGGCGTCATTCGTCTGCCGCAGAGTCTGTACGCGCGCCTGTTCCGTGGCGATCGCCTCACGCTCGGCATAGCTCCGGGCCTGCGCAGACGCGACAGCCAGCGCGGCGTCCTGCCGGAGTTGCGCCAGTTCTTTCTGCCGCTCGCCGGCCAGAGACTTCTCGGCTTCCTTTGCCCTCACCGCTGCGGTGCGGATCGGTTCAAAAACGTCCCGGAAGGATTTTTGCCCGCCGAGCGAGACTTCGAGTTCCTGTCCAAGCCTGTCGAACCGGTCCGAGATGCGTTTGGCGACGCCTTCGAGCAGACGCCCCCAAGCCGTCGTCGGATCCTGCATGCCGACAATTTCTTTGTTGAGCGCCTCGATCAGCTTTGCCGTGGCGCCGGCCTTGTCGCCGAGCGCCGCGATGGCGCGGATCTCTTCACGCTGCGCGAAGGTGACGAGACCGTATTTTTTTGCGAGTTCTTCGGCCCCGCGGGCCGGGTCGGCCAGCGCCGCGGCGAGTTCCTTGCCAATGTCCCCGATATCCGCGCCGAGGCCCTTCGAGAGGCTACGGGACAGATCGATCGCGCCGCCGATAGATCCGCCCGAAACTCCGGCCGACGCGAACTGCCCCGCGAGCGTGCGCGCCGACGCATTTGAGACGCCGGCTTTGCCGGCGGCGCTTTCGGCGATCGCATTGAGCTGCGTCATCGTCAGGCCGCTCTGGCGGCCCAGACCATTCAGCGAAACGGTCAGCGCCTCGACCTGCGTCTGCCAGCGGGCCATGCCAATGCCGGCGGCGGCGACCGCCGAGCCTATCAGCGTGATCGGACTCAGGGCGTAGCGCAGCAGGGTTGCGCCGAAATCCTTGACGGCCGCGCTGGCGCCGCCGCTGCTCGACGTGAACACATCGGCAATCTGTCCGCCCTGCTGCGCCAGAACAGTAAGCGGCGACATGCCGCCGTAGAGCGAAACGCCCACGTCCTGTAACTGGCGTGACAGATTTATCCAGGAGGCGCGGTTGAGGCCGGCGGCTTTCGCATTGTCGTTGAGGCCGCCGGTCAGCTTCTCATATTTTGATCTTGCGTTTTCGAGAGCGGTGATCGTCTGGATCGACACCTCGAGCCCGCGGGATCGGGCCGCCGCGATCAGCGTCTCGCCGCGCTCGACTTCACGCATCGCCTTGCCGATCGCATCGTGCTGGCGCGTGTAGGCGTCAAGTTTCGATCCAAGGCGCGTAATCGCCTTTTCAGAAATATCCTGCTGCTTGACGAGCACCTGTGCGGCGGCGGCGGCTTTTTCCTGACTGGCGGCCAGCCGGTCGAAATCGCGCGCAGCCTCGTTCACGCCTTCCGTCGTCTGGATGTAACGCGCTTCCTGGACGATGGCTGAGAGTTTCATGGCGCTGCTTCTCAGAGGTAAACGAGGATCGCTGGCTGTCGCAAATTCTTTTGGGCCTGCTGTCGCGGTTTTCGCGCATGCACGGCGTTTCGGTTCGCCCATACGCCGAGCGAACTGGCGTCGCCTTCCGGCGCCTGATAGGTGAACCTGATCAGCGCGACGTTCGAGAACCGCGCCTTCGCCATAGCGGCGACTGCCTGATACACATGACCGGGCGCGTATCCCTTCTTCCCGCGCTCGATCTTGCGGGCGTAGGGCGCGAGCGCAAGGAACATGACTTCGCGAGCGCCGATCGCTTTATCGGGATCGTCGATCTCAACGCCATCGGCATAGATGATATGCGCTTTTCGGTAGGCTCCCGTCAGCACGGGGCCGGCGTGTGTCAGCAGATCGTCGATATAGGCGACGACGCCGGCTGCAAGCTCCCACCGGGCCACAATCTCACTTGCAGCCTGGGTCGAGTGCAGGTTACGCGTCTCACGCCCGTCGACGAAGGTCCGATAGGGAACATCCCGCCCGAGCGCTTCATCGTTTGCCTGATCAATCTCCGCGATCGACGCCGAGGCCATATCGGTGAAGGCGCGCGCCCGCGTTTCCGGCGAAAAGACCCCGTCGCCCACAAAAACGATCTGCCGATTGATAAGCGGCAATTTGGCGCGCACCGGCATCAGCCGAGGCTCTCTTTCATGTGATCGAGATAGGCGGCGTCCATTCGCCGGATCAGGGTCAGGAAGCGACTGAATGCGTCGATGTCACAGATGCCGACGCGCGCCGCATACCGATCCACGGATGAAAACGAAATCGCGCCCATGCCCGCGGTGGAGGCCGGCCGGTCGGAGCAGAGCTCGCGGAAGGCGTCCCAGACGAAATCCAGATAGGGCTCGATTTCGGGCCGCGCATCGATTGCTTTCACCGCCGCAGGATTGCCGGCGCGGGCCTCTTCCATGAGCCAGTGCTCGGCGTCGCCATAAACGAGGGCCCATTCGAGGGCCCGGGTCAGTTTTTTGCGGATTCGTCCGCCTCGATCGCCTCGTCATCACCAACGACACCGGCGGCCCATTCGACCGCGTTACGGAAGACGATGAACATCGGGTCGTTGATGACCTGCAGTGCTTTCTCCTTGTTGAACGGCAGGGGGCGGCCGTCGTCGCCCTCGATCCCGTCCCATCCGACCAGAACCGTCTCGGAGAGCAGCTGACCGTTGATCTTTTCCAGCGTCAGGATGTCGGCCCCCTTCAGGCGCTCGCCGCGTGGGATCTCGGCGATGAGCCTGTTGCGCAGACGGCGGTAGTCGGTGTTTTCGAGACCACGCACCTTCAGCCGAACGCCCGGCATGACATGGCCGACCGAGACCCATCGGCCCTGTTCGATCGCATTGGCGTTGACGGCGATGTCACTGAGCTTCATTCGTAATTTCCTTCTTTGGCGCGAACTTGCTGACGACGGCCTTCGCAAGCTCTTTGCCGATGACCATGTCTGCGAAGCTATCAGGCGCTTCGATCACGGCTCCCGCGAGAAACAATGTGAACTCCTCGACCGACTCGTCAGGACGGCCATAAAAGGTCTGCGTCACTTCGATCTTCATCACGCGATCGCCTTTTCGATTTTCACCGTGCCATTCGTTCCGTCATAGACCGCTGTAAAGCCAAGGGTGACGAGGACAGGACCTGTTCCGGCCTGCGACACCTTGCCTTCAGAGAAGTAGACCTTCGGGAAGGTGAATTTGTATTTCTTCGCGGTCACCGTGCCGACGATGAATGTGATGGCGCCACTCGCGTGGGTCAGAAAGGCGTTGAGCGCATTGGTGTCCTCGAAAAGGGTTTCGATGGAGCCCGTCACCTCGATCTGATCGAAGGCGTTGCCGAGACGGGTCGAACTGCCGAGCGCATTGATCGGCGTCAGCGCATGTTTGATCGACGCTGAGAGCGAACGCACGGACGGAACCGGCGAAAGGCTCTGGATCGCGATGCCTGCGACTCCGAGCGCGTTATAGACTTCCTCGGTATTGACCGCCGTGTAGGTGGCGCCCGTTATCGCCGTTGTCGCGACGGCGCCGACCTTGCCCTGCAAACTGACGCTGGCCTCCATTTGTCCGCGCGCCGCGACGCTGATGTCGAGCGACTCGACCTCGACGCCGGTGTAACGGAGCCAGGCAGCCGCCGTACCGGTCACTTTTTCTTCAAAAGTCTTTGAGAGCGTTGCGCGCCCGTTCCACGCGACGTTGGTCGTGAAAGCCGACTGACGGATCGTCGCGAGCAGCAGGGTCTCGAACGCGCCGCCGTAGGAAGGAACCAGCGCATAGGTTCCGGTCGCATCCTGCCCGAGTTGCACCAGATCGACAGGATTGGCGTGCTGCGATAGCTGACGGATGATGTCAGTCTGCTTGGTCGGGGTCATCCCCGAGCCTTCTTTCACGCGCAGGTAATTGAAGGCGGGCGTCGCAGGGGTTACGCCCCACGCTGCCTCATCGACGAGGGCTACGTCCCTTTGTAAACCGGATGCGAAGGCCATTTCTGTTTCCTTGGAGAGGCCCTGTCAGGCCAGGGAGAGACGCCTGTAGGCGACGGTGAAGCTGATCTCGTGATAGGCGCCGTCGTCGGAATCGTCCTGAACGGTCGGGCCGTCGAAGCCGAGAAACTCGATGTTGCTGACGAACTTGCCGCGAAACTGCGCCATCAGGCTTTCCATGCGGCTCGTCCATGGCGAGCCGGCCGGATTGAGACCGACGCCGGCGGGGATGTAGAGCCCGATGCGGACGCTGCCGGTTTCCTCGTGATAGTTGCTGGATGCGCCGAAGGAGATTTGCCGCTCCGCCGTCACCGGATAGAGTATTTGCATGAAGGCGCTGTTGTCGGTTGGGACCGAACCCACGGTGTTCGCGTCGAAAATCGGCGTATGCGACCAGTTCGTTGAAACGATTGAGCCGATGGCGTTCATCACGGCGAGCGACGCCATGTCTATGCGCCCGTTACTTCGAGTTCATAGGCGATCAGCTTGTCCTGAATGCGCCTCGAGCCGTCGTCGACGGCCATGATCGCCAGCGTCTTGCCATTCCAGATGACTCGGTCTTTTTTTACGAGAAAGGGCGTCGGGAAATTTACGGATGTGACAGAATCGGCAAGGACGATCATTCTGCGCCTCAATTGGCTGACGCCGCCAACGAGATCCGTTGCGTCCAGCCCGATCACCCACGCGTAAACACTGTAATCGCCGGCGCCCGTTCCCGAGGCGCGACGCAGCGTCACGATCTCGCCGGGGCCGAACTGGGAGGCCAGCGCGCGCAGGTAGGAGGCCTTGATGCGGTCGGTGAGCATCAGGAAAGAACCGGGGTTCGATAATTGTCGAGAAGGCTCTGGACGCCGGGCGGAAGGTTGGCTCCACCGACATCATCGGCGCCAGCGGCGACCCAGTATTGGGCCTCCCAGACGTCCGGCACTTTCTCCGCGCGCAGCATGGGATCGCGGCCACGTGCATAGTAGCGCCCGGAGACCGTCCGGATCGCCGCATCGGAAACATCGCCGGGGATCGGGCTGTAACCGGCGGCGTATTCCGCGACAATTGGAGAGGAGCCCCAGCGTGATGGATAGGCGTTGGCGTCCAGCCGGATGAGCTGTCCGGTCGCAGCGTTGAGGAGGAAATCCTCATCAAGCACCAGGACCACGCCATCCTCCTTGAGGGAGACGAGGGTCGTCACCGGCCAGCGAGAGAGCTGGATTGGATCGATCCCGCCGACGATTGTCTGTAACGGAACCTCCCGCGAGGGAAAAAAGCGATCCCTGATCGTTTCCACCACGAAGACGCGATTGCAGAAATTTTCGATGGCTACAGACGCCTCGGCGATGTAGCGGGTGAGAACGGCATCCCGCGCGGCGTCGGTCGTGGTCAGGTTGAGCTCCGCCTTGATGCTGGCGAGCGTCGTCAGATCGTGGCTCGCCGCCGGTACGGTGACCGTCGAGATGACCGCAAAGCGCCCCGCCGGGCCGACGCCGAACCCGGACATGGGTCACCCCCTCCGCTTCGTCTTGTAAGAAGGCGTCGGACGCACAGGCGACGAAGCGGGCGCAATAACCGCCTCTCGGGGAACGGATGCGTCGACTGCATAGGGCCTGTCAGGGAAGCAATACGGAACGGCGAAGCCCTCCCGGATCATGAGGTCCGCCTGTCCGGCTGGCAGAAGCGCCGTCGCCTGCGCCTGCCATGGAAAAACTTCCCTGATGAATCTGACGCCCTTCATGGAACTCTCCCTGTTTGCGGCGCGGGATGGCGCCCGCGCCGTCGCTCGTCAGGCCGGCAGGCGATCGAAGCCGGCGAGATTGAAGATCGCGCCCACGCGCGCCGTATCGGCGCTCGCCGCCGAAAGATCCGGGGTGAACAGCAGCCGGACGTAACGTCGGGCGGAACTGAGATCGGCGCCTGCGATCTCCAGAACATCGGTGAGCGTGCCGCCGCCGGTGGGGCCGGTCGAAACAACGCCTGGATCGGCATAGCTTGCAAAATCCGCCCAGTTGGAGCCGTCCGCGCTGTCCTGAAGCTTCACGGTCTTGAGGGTCAGCGTCGCCGCCTGCGCCAGGGTCGCCGTCCAGTAGAGAACTATCTGCGCGTTGAGCGGAATCCCCGCTGAGGTGAAACGATCGATCGTTGCGCCCGTGATCGCCGTGTTGTCGCCGGCGCCGCCGGCTGTAATGGCTGTGTTGACGCAAGCCGCGCGCGGGCGCACGAGCGACTTCACGTCCTTTTGCAGGACAATGCTCATGGAGGTTTCCTTTCAGAAAGGGGAATGAAAGAGCGGGCAAGGGTCGCGCCTCGCCCGCGATCAGGGTCAGGCGACGGCGGGAGCCCAGCGCACGGCCTGAATGACGGCGATCGACGCGTCATGACGCATCTGATGATCATGCTCGGAGATGGCGCGGATAATCGTCTGATCCTGCTGGAACGCCGAGATCGTTGCGCCGTTCTCGTCGACGTAGGTTCCTTCACGCGACACGGCGAGCTCCATCTGCATGGAGTCGAAAATCATGTCCTCGCTCATCTCCACGAGGAAGATGAAGGAAAGATCCTTGTTTGAACCATCCGCGTTCCAGTAGCCCGTGCCGATCTGGGTCGTCTTGTAGAACGGATATCCCAGAAGGCGCCCACCCATCAGTTCGTCGCGGAACACATAAAGGCCGAGACTGTTCACCACATTGAACAGATAGTTGTAGGTGCGCGGATGGAAGAACCACGCGCGGCGCGTCTCCGGCACATTCGCGCTGTCCAGACGATTGACGGCGCCCGCGAGCGCATTCTGGACGCTCGTCAGATCAACCGTCTGGTTCGCCGTGATGAAGTTGCCGCCTGTCGAGTTAGCCGGATCGGTAGCGTTGACGGCGAAAATCGAGTTGGCCGTCGTCGACCAGACGCCGATCGTTCCGCCTTTCGCCGCCACCCAGCCATTCGCGAAGGACAGAAACCCGCGCGGGGTGTCAGCCATTCCGTCGCCGAGCAGAAAAGCGAGGTCCTCGCGCAGGGCCATGACGCGGACGAGATCATCGCGGACGAAGGCGTCGACCGCGGGGTCGGCATAGCGCATCATATCGTTCGACACCGGAACCAGCGCGGTCAGTTTCTTGTAGGTCGCGACGATCCGGTTGAGAGACGGTTCGGATTTGACGATCGCCTTGTTCTCATTGCCGTAGCTCGCGGTGGCGGCGCTCGCCTGACCCGGCAGGGTCATGGTGCCGCGCGGCATGGGGAGGACGCGTGGACCGGCGGAACGCACGACCGTCTGTGCGCGTAGCAGCGGAATGATCTCGTTCATGACGTCGGGCGGGACGATGAAACCGCCGGCGGCGCCCGATGAGGTGACGAGGGCCTTGGTGACCGGGTGGCTCTCGCCATAAACATCGAGGGACGCCTGCCGCGCCGCGTAGATATTGCCGTTGCCGACGCCGATCATCTTGGCTATGCCGCCGAGCAGCAGTGATTTTTCCTTTGCGTAGGGCGATGTCTCGGGAGCCGCGGGAATGCGGGCGTCGGTGACCGGGTCCTGACCGGGCGCCGGCTGCGCCGATTTGGCCGCAAGATCCTGAGCCGCTCGCGCGCGCTCGATCCGGGCGTCGCAAGCTTCGATCTCGGCCTTGAGCCGATCATATTCCGGCTGATCCTCGGTGGCGAAGTCTTCTTTGGTGGCGAGCGCCTCAAAGGCGGCGAAAGCTTTCTCGCGCGCTGCACGAAGTTCCTTGATATTCGACATGACATGACCTTTCGCGCCGCGTCGGGGAGTGCGCAGCGTTGGGTATTTTCGGGATGGATGAGGTGTCGCGCCTGTCGCGCGTCAGCAGGTTGCCCTGAACTTCAGGATAGCCAGATCGCGCTCGCGCTGTGTCAGCGCCCGCGCCGCCTTGCCCGTGTCGGGCGGGGACTCTTCGGGTTCGTTTTCGCTGGCGTCTTCTTCCGGCGATTCAATTTCAACGAGCATGGCCTTGAGCAGCGCGTGACCTTCCTCGATCATCCTGCATGCCGAATTGATGCGCGCATGCGTAGCCTTCGAGAGGACGCGGCCGGCTTTCGTGCATGCAGGCGCCTCGGGAGGCGCAGCAGCGGCGGCTTCCATCCCGGACTCGTAATGATCCAATACGGCCGCAGCCTTTGCCATGACATCGTCGGAAAATCCGGCGCCGGCGAGCGCCGCGCGGGCTGCTGCGACCGTTCCCGCGTCAACCATGAGGCGACCTTCGACCAGTTTGGCGAAGGGAATGGCGTAACCCTCGGGACGACCCGCCGCCGCGGCGTCATAGGCGAGGAAGCCCTTGTGGGCCGTCCTGGCGTCGAGAGTGTCCGCGTCGAGAATAGCCTGCGCTCTGGCGCTCTCCGGCGCGATCGGCAGATTAAGCGACGCGCCGACACGCCAGTTGCGCTCAGTAAGCTGGCGTTCGATCACGGTCGCCTCGGCATTGCAGGGAACGGTGACCAGACTGAGCTCCAGAAGCTCCCAACGGGTGATGTGGACGCCGCCGCCCTTGATTGGCGCGGCCTCCTTCTCGATGAATCCGGGCGACACGGTGTTGAGCACGCCGGCTTTGGCGAGCGCGCAATATTCGTCGGCCTTCGACGATGCGCCGGCCGGGGCAAAGGTAACGACCGCCTCGACGCGATCCGACTTGATCTCGATTTCGGCGGTGCCGATCGGCGAGGTGCGATCGTGATCGGCGAGGACAATCGGATTGGCGCGATAGGCGGAGACGTCGACGCCTCCCGGCTCCAGCACATCCTTCACCCGGTCTGGCGTTGGCGTCGAGACGATCACGCGGATCTGACGCGCGCCGAGCGTGGCGTCTTCAACAATCGCGCCCGGCAGAAACTTGTGCTTCAGACTCATACAGCCGGATTCTCCCCATGTTTCGGCGGGCGGCCGGCGCCATCCGGCGCAGTCCCGCTGAGATCGCTGCCGAGCGCCGCGAGGTTGACGGGCGCAAGCACCTGATCGCCGCCCTCGACAGGCGCCAGCTTCTCGCTCTTTCGCCATTCATTTGGCGACATCAGGCCCGACATGACGGCGAGCCGGCCGATATTGATCCGCGTCATGATATCTGCGCGAAGGAGCGAGGACTCATCGAAGTCCACTTCCAGTCCCTCTGCGTCGAGGTCGAAAGTCTGGACGAACTTCTGCTCCCATCTCTCGAGATCGGGCATGATCGTTTCGTTCACGTAGGATTGGTCCGCCTGCGCCTGATTGAGTTTGGCGTTGGCGTCGACGACGCCAACCTTGTGCGGCGGTACGCGGAACCATTGACAGATATCGAGGACTGACAGCTTGCGCTGCTCGATAAACTGCAAATCGACCGACGTCAGCGACATCGGTTTCCATTCGAGCCCTTCTTCGAGCACAGCGACGGAGCCGACGTTCTGGATGCCGGTGAACAGGCTGTTCCAGGAGGCCTTGAGGCGATCCGCCGCTTGCTGCGTCAGGGATTTGTCCGTCTGCAGCACGCCGGAGGGCCGCGCGCCATTGTTCATCCAGCGCGCCGCCTGCTGCATGAGACCGATCGAGATGCCGACAGCGTCGCGCGCCACGCCGAGCCGGTTGAGACCCACCGTCGCGTTGAAGGCCATGCCGCGAAGATGAAAGATGTCTTCCGCCGGGATGCTCTGCGGGAGGCCGCGCAGCACGGCGATCTGATAGAGGCCCACCCTATTGACGTTGTAGAAAATCTGCCCGTCCGCCGCCTCCAGCACCATGACCGCGTCGGGATTGACGGGGATCAACTGCTCGGGGCGTCCGCGCCGGTCGCGCAGGATCACCGCATAGGCGTTTCCGCGCAGGAGCAGGCCCGTCGTCATCTGCTCGGCGAATTCGAACCAGTTCTGAATGGCGTTTGGTCGTTTGAAGAGGCGGGCGACCGGATGATCCTTGACCGGCTCACGGCTTCCGTCGGCGAGCGGCCGATAGAGCCGCGGCGAACAACGCGCCACGTCCTCGGCGCGGATCGAAACACAGGCGTAGACGGTCGGCACCGTGATCGCCGTGGCTTGCGAGACCAGCGCCCCCGACGAAGACGGCACGGAGCCAAGCGTCGGCAGGAAACCCTGCGACGGGATGCCGGCGGATTTTACGTCGGCGATCGGCTCTTGCGCCCGGGAGCGAAACGGCCAGACCATGCGTCACGCTCCAATCCGCAGCATGAGCAGGTCCCGTTTTTCGTAGACGCTCCCCAAATGTCGCGGTTCAGGATCGCGGTCCATCAGAAACACCGCGTCGAACAGCGCCATAAGCGGATCGATCTTGGCGGAGCCGGAAGCCTTCTTCGTCACCATCAGCCCGTTTCCGATCCATTCAACTTTGGCGTTGCCGACCGCCCACGCCATGATCGCCTGACCGGCGTGGGTCAGCGCGCCCTCGTTGAGTTTCCGCTCGGTGCTGATCGCTGCGCCGCCAAGCACGCGTCCCTGCGTCACTGCGGAGATGAACTCGTCATCGCCCTCCGGCGCTGTAACGCCAGCCGCCTCCAGCGCGCCGAGCAGCGGACCGACGCGGTTGGGATCGAGGCCGATGCCGGCGAGCAGCCCGCTGTCGTAAACCTGCCGGATCACATCGACGGCTTCGTCGATGTCCTGGCCGAGTCGGTCGACCACGGTGAGTTCGCCCGCTTTCACAAAATCATCGTAGCGGGACGCTTCGTTTTTTCGCCGCTCGACTGCAACCTGATGGCACCAGCTATGACCCCATGCCAGCCACCGGCGGCGGTTCAGAATGCCGACGCCCGGCTCTCGCCCGAGGACGCACAGGCTGAAAAGATCGTCCTTGCCGCCGAAATCGACGCCGATGGTTACGACCTCGGAACGGGCGAGCAGCTCGTCGAGGGTTAATTCCGGATCTGCGCAGGCTTCCCAATCCTCGGCTCCAGGCCAGCCGTCCGTCGTGAGCCCCTGACCGATCTGGACGTTGAAGTGCTGAGAGGCGATCAGCGCCAGCTGCGCGCTACCCTCGGCCTCCGCCTCCTGAACCGTGCGTTCGAGAAACCCTTCGTCAACGGACCGACCGAGATTCGGATTGATGATCGGCCAGTATTTGCGTTCCCGCCACCCGCCGTCTACGGCAAGCCGATGCGGAAGCTCATAGAGGATCGGCAGCAGCGGCAGTTTCATCTCGCCGTCGCGCACGGCTCGGGCCTTTTCAAGCTCCGCCTTGAATACTCCCTGCGGCGGTTTCTTGGACTGTGTGGTGACCGTGATCAGAAAACCATCCGGCCTCGCCGCGAGCGCGCCGCGCAACTCAACCATGATGTCGGCGGCGTTCGCCTTCGCGGCGAGCACATGCAGCTCGTCGATCATCGTGCCGACCTGCTTGCCGCCGGTGATGACGTCCGTATCGGCCGCCTTCACTTTCAGTGAGGCTCCCATGCGCCGGTGGGTGATCGTGCGGACGTAGTGGCCCTGAATGTGAAAGAGTTTACTGAGTTCGGGGTCGGCCCGGATCGTGCCGGCCGCCTGTTTGAAGGCGATATCGGCGATTTCTTTTGTCGGCGCGACCAGAACAAACTCCGCCTCGGGCCGGCGATTGACGATCAGCGCCTCGACCATGATGGCGGCCGAGGTCGACGACTTCCCGTTCTTCTTCGGGATCAGCCAGAAGAACTCCTGGATTTCCCGACGGTTCGTGGCCGGGTCATAGGAACCGAAAATCGCCTCGACGATCGGGAACAACCACGGACCTGCGACATCTTCCATCCTCGGCAGGCCATGCATGTCCGGAACGCGCAAGCGCTTGAAGATGCGTAGCGCTCGCTCTGCTTCTTCCCTGAACAGCGGCAAGTCTGGGACGAGGGACTGGCCGGCCAGAAGCCGGCGCTCCCAGTCGGGACAGGCCGTGTTCCACATGCTTGTCAGTTCATCATGCCCGGCGGGATCAGGTCATCGCCCCACTCGGTGCCGGCGCCGGCCGTTGCCGCGGCGTGGGCCTGCTGCGCTTTCTTGCCAAGCGACCCCGACAGAAGTTCGTTCTCCTGCGGTTCGGCGCTCGCGCGCCTCCAGCCGGCGCGGCACTCGAGCCAGAATTTGGCTGCCGCGACTTTTGCGGCGGTGTGATCCTGCATGGTCGCGATCTGGAACAGGCTCTGCGCCACCGTCGAATTGGCGACCGTCGCCGCAATCATGAGCTCGCGGTAGTAGTGCTTGCGCAGAGTCTTGGCGTCGATGCCGATCACGAAGGCGATTTCGTCCTGCGGCACACCGTAGGAGGCCATCGCCTGCACGGTTTTCCGGTCGCGTTCCGTCGGCGCATGCGGCGGGCGGCCGCCTCTGTTGTGATCAATCATCCGATATGCCGCCTTTGCCGATTATTTCAATAATCAATGGAAAATTCCGCTTCACTTAGCGTCTGATCTACGCGTGTATGTCGCCAACGAAACGGAGGCGGATATGAGCAACACAAGGCGGAAAGAGGCGGCGCTCAGCGCGTTCATCTCGAAGAAAGCTGAAATCGACGCCATGTTGGCGCGCATAGCGGCGCTCAGCGACGATCATTTTCACTGCGAGCCAGACGAGATCAACTGGGGCCATGTCGGCACGCTGGAGTTCTATGCTGAGCAGCTCAAACGGGTGACGGACGCCGCCTTCCATGAAGGCGAATACGCCGAATAACTTGCGTCTTAATGGCTCTTCGCTCCAGCCCGCCTTGATGGCGGGCTCCAACCCGTAGAAGGTCGCGATTTTCGTGGCCTCCGGCTGAAGGAGCCACATCCCATGAAACTCACCGACACCCAGCTCATCGTCCTGAACAAGGCGGCTCAACGCTCGACCATGCTGGCGCTACCGCTGCCACCCAATCTGAAAGGCGGCGCCGCCCACAAGGTGGTGAAGCCGCTCATCGAAAAGGGGCTGCTCGACGAGATCGACGCCAATGTTCGCGCGGGCGAGATCGTATGGCGCGAGACCGGCGCGGGCCACGGCGTCACGCTCGTTATCACCGAGGCGGGGCTCGCCGCCATCGGCATTGAGCCCGAGAAACCCAAATCGAAGGGGGCCCCCACGGTGGTGGCCAGCAAAGCGCCCACGAAAGCCGCACAGGCCGCCGCAGGCGTGAAAAAGGTGAAGGCCGCGAAAACTGCAGCGGCAGCCAAGAAACCCGTGCGTAAGACGACTCCCGCCGCGACGGCGCCAACACCGCGCGAGGGAACAAAACAGGCTATCATGATCGCTATGCTCCAGCGCAAGACTGGCGCCACCATCGCTGAGATCGTCGCGGAAACCGGCTGGCAGCCGCACACAGTCCGTGGCGCCTTCGCCGGCGTGCTGAAGAAAAAGCTCGGGCTCAACATCGTCTCCGAGAAGGTCGAGGGACGCGGGCGCGTTTATCGGATCCGGGTGTAAGCGTTGCTGATCCCAACATATCGAGAATCGGGCATGAAGGCGCATGGTCGCCCGAACAACGGGCGACCGTCGTCGCAAGGATCTGTTCGAGCCTCGCAAGATCGTTGAGCTTTGCCCGAACCTCGGCGAGATGCGCACTGGCGATCTCGTTCACCTCCGAGCAAGACGTCCGCTCTGGCTCAGCTAGAGCCAGCAGCGTGCGAATATCATCGATACTGAACCCAAGTTCGCGAGCGCGGCGTATGAAGGCGAGTTTTCGTATGTGCTTGTCGTCATAAGCGCGATGGCCGCTCCCCGTCCGCGCGGGCGCAGGCATCAACCCGATGCGCTCGTAGTAACGTACGGTCTCCAGATTGACCCCTGCGGCCTTGGCAAGCTGTCCAATCGTGACGCCTCGCGCAGGTGCGGACATTTTTTCCTTGAACCCGTAGCAACTACGGGATGTAGGTTGCCACAAGATAGTCGGGAGCGCCATCCATGTCGGGCAACAATGCAACTCAACCAACCGGCCGATCCCACCGCTCCGTCGCCGGCACTGGCGGGGTTGCAGGAACAGGAGTCGCGATTGGCCTCGGCGCGGCGGCCGCTATCGGTGCGTCACTTTGTTGCGTCGGGCCGCTGGTGTTGCTCGCGCTCGGCATTGGTGGAACATGGATCGCCAGCTTGACGGCCCTTGAGCCCTATCGTCCGGTTTTAGTGGGGCTCACGCTTCTGTTTCTCGGCTTGGCGTTCCGTCGCCTCTACTTCGTACCGCAAGCTTGTGCGCCCGGCGCGCCCTGCGCCAATCCGCGCACGGTCAGTCGGCAACGTCTGACCTTTTGGGTGGTCGGCGCGCCGGCGCTCGGGCTTCTGGGCGTGCCGTGGCTTGCGCCGCTGTTTTACTGAAGGGAGCCGTCGACATGCGCCGACTATTATTTGCTGCTGCGTTCGCTCTATCGCCGCTGCCGGCGCTGGCGGGCGCATCGCAAACAGTGACCCTCGCTGTGCAGAACATGACCTGCTCCGTTTGCCCGATCACGGTCAGAAAGGCGCTCGAAAAGGTTCAGGGCGTAGCTGGTGTGAAAATCGATCCCGACGCAAAGACAGCGACAGTTACTTTTGATTCCGACAAGGCAAGCGCCGACACCCTGATCAAGGCGACGACGGAAGCGGGCTATCCTGCCAACGTCAAATAAGGAGGGCTTATGTCGGTTAGCAATGTCGAACCCGCAGGGGTCCAACTTCATTCCACCATCACATGCCCGTTATGCGGCCACCGCTCGACCGAGACGATGCCGACTGACGCCTGCCAATTCTTCTATGAATGCAAGGGATGCGGGGCGCTACTCAAGCCAAACGAGGGGGATTGCTGCGTCTTCTGTTCGTATGGCGATATGCCATGTCCGCCGATACAAGAAGCGCGCGAACAGAACGGCGCGAACC
>CAZJAY010000013.1:0-15582 GCA_964543915.1 uncultured Methylocystis sp.
TATCCACGGCGGCGGGATCGATCTTGTCTTACCGCATCACGAAAATGAAATCGCCCAAAGCTGCTGCGCATTCGGCCAGGATGTGATGGCCCGTTACTGGATGCATAACGGCTTCCTGCAGGTCGAGGGCGAGAAAATGTCCAAGAGCCTGGGGAATTTCGTCACGATCCACGAGTTGCTGCATACTGATAAATTCGGCGGCCGCAAATGGCCCGGCGAAGTGCTGCGCCTCGCGATGCTGCGCACGCATTATCGTCAGCCGATCGACTGGACGGTAAAGGCCCTGGAGGAAGCGGAAGCAAATCTGCTCGCATGGCATGATCACAAAGATTTCGCTTCGGTTCAGGAAAGCGACGTCTTGCCGGAAACAATCGTCGCGGCGCTTTGCGAGGATCTCAATACGGCGGAAACGATTAGCGCCATACATTTGCTGAATAAAACCGGACAAATATCTGCGCTGAAAAGCGCCCTGCGTTTTCTTGGAGTTTTGAACACAGAAGCGTTTTCGCGCGCTTCGGATCAATTCGATCCGCTCCATGATCTGACACAGGAGAACAGACGAATAATCGAGAGCCGGATCGAAGCTCGCCTCGCGGCGCGCGCCGCGAGGAACTGGGCTGAGTCCGACCGTATCCGCGACGAACTCGCCGAAATGGGCGTCGCGCTCAAGGACAACAAGGATGGCACAACGACATGGGATGTGAAGCGCTAGTCGCCCCTGCTTCCCGTTTCGCGCCCGTAAAAGCGCCGTCTTTGCGATCAACACTTTTGATATGACCTTGCCGGAAGACACGCCCGACCCGTTCGAGTCCGGTTTACTGACCGTCGATCTGGCCGCTCTCGTCGCCAACTGGCGCCAGCTTGCGGCGATGGCGGGCGACAGCCGCATCGACTGCGCGGCCGTGGTGAAGGCCGACGCCTATGGCCTCGGGCAGGGACCGGTTACGCGCGCCCTGGCGACAGCCGGCTGCCGCAGCTTCTTCGTCTATAACCTCGCCGAGGGCGAGCTGGCGCGTAGCCTTACGCCGGAAGCGACCATCTATGTGCTGGATGGCGTAACGCCCGGCGCCGGCGAACGGCTCGCCGCCGCCGGCTTACGCCCTGTGCTTGGCTCTCTGGACGAAATCGACGACTGGGCGGCGACTGCGCGCGCGCTCGGGCGGCCGCTCGACGCCGCGCTGCATATCGATACCGGCATGAATCGCTTCGGCCTGCCGGCGCGAGAAGCGGGCGCGGCGGCGGCGCGGCTCGCCGGATGTCGCGCGCATGTGCAACTGACTCTGATTATGAGCCACTTCATAAGTTCGCAATGCGTCGGCGCGCCAATCAACGCCCGGCAAATCGCCGATTTCGATGCGGCGCGTCGTTTTTTCCCCGGCGTTCCCGCTTCAATGGCGAATTCCTCGGCGGTCTTTCTCCCCGAACGGCCATATTACGATCTGCTTCGGCCCGGCTACGCGCTCTATGGCGGCAATCCAACCGTCGGACCAGACAATCCCATGCGGCCGGTCGCGCATTTGCGCGTTCGTATTCTTGCGACGCGCGAGGTCGCACCGGGCGAAACCGCCGGCTACGATGCGACATGGACCGCGCAACGGCCTTCACGGCTGGCGACCATCGGAGCCGGCTACGCCGACGGCGTGCCGGTGTCGGCTTCGGCGCGCGCGGACAAGCCCGGCGGCGCGGCGATTGTCGGCGGCGTGCGTTGCCCCTTTGTCGGTCGCGTATCGATGGACTCCATCATCCTCGACGTGACCGATGCGCCCCTCACGGCGGCGCATCGCGGCGGCTGGGCGGAGCTTCTGGGACACGCCATCGGGGTCGATGAACTCGCGCGCAGCGCCGGCGTGATCGGCTATGAAATCCTTACACGGCTCGGTCGCCGTTACGCGCGCCGCTATGTTTGATCAGGCGCGCGCGAACCAGGGCTGCAGCACCGGATAGCCGGCCCCTGCGAGGAGAGAAACGGTCTCGTAGAGGGGCAGTCCGACAATCGCCGAATAGGAGCCGACGATCTTCACGACAAAGGCGCCCGCCAGTCCCTGAACGGCGTAGCCGCCCGCTTTGCCGCGCCATTCGCCGGCGACGAGATAGGCGTCGACCTCCATGGCGCTGAGACGTTTGAAGCGCACTCGGGCGTCAACCAGCCGACGGCTTTCGCGGCCTGAAGGGCTGATCAGGGACACCGCAGAAAAAACGCGGTGCTGTCGCCCGGACAGAAGCTGGAGACATTCGTCGGCCTCTTCTGTCGTCTCCGGTTTCGGCAGGATACGGCGACCGACCGCGACGACCGTGTCAGCCGCGACAATGAAACTATTGGCGAGATCAGGCCGCGCATCGCGGACCCGCGCCGCTGCTGCCGCTTTTTCGCTGGCGAGCCGGATCGCGAGGCCGCGCGGGGAATCCCCCTTCTGCGGCGTTTCGTCGATATCTGTAGGCAGCAACGCGTCGACGGAGAGGCCGACCTGTTCAAGCAGGGCGAGGCGTCGCGGCGAAGCGGAGGCGAGAACAAGCCGGGGCGTTGGAGCGGCGGGTTCGACGGACACGTGAGCGGCTCCGGCGGCGAAACTAGCGGAAACGATAGGTGATGCGGCCCTTGGTCAGATCGTAGGGCGTCATTTCGACGAGAACCTTGTCGCCTTCGAGGACGCGAATGCGGTTTTTGCGCATCTTGCCGGCCGTATGGGCGACGATCTCGTGATCGTTTTCGAGCTTGACGCGAAACATCGCGCTCGGCAGAAGCTCGGTCACAATTCCCGGAAATTCAAGCAGTTCTTCCTTGGCCATGGGGTTCCTTGACGACGGCGCAAGCGAAGGCGCCGAAAAAGACAAAAGCCGCTGCCCCCGGCCCGGGGGAGCGGATCGCGCGAGGCTACATAGCCCAAATCCCTGCGGTTGGGTAGGGGCCGCCCGCGACGGCGCGCAGGCGTCGTCCCCTCCCGCGCCGGGGACCCCGGCGCGAAAATTGCTGCATAGCGGGGGCAGGAGTGGCGCAGAGGCGATCCGGTCGTTTTCTGGTCGCAATGGCCGGCATAACTCCTTCCCGGCGTAACCGCCTCCGGCGCGACCGGGACAGGGCTTTGCCCGTTGCAGTCCCCGGGTCGGGAAGACGGCGGACCCTGTCCGGAAAGTTTTGGCATGAGCGCTGACGCGCGCCGGAATTTGCAAGTGAATTTTCCGACGGGGACGGGGCGTCGAGGCCGCCGGGTTGTGTGGCGATGTGCAATCTCAGGTTGCATGGCTGCGATTGTAATGGCGTCCGCACAGGCTGCAGAAACGCCCGGCGCGCCCGCTGCGCCCGGCTCGTTTTTGGGCTCCCTGATCGGCTGGACCAAAACGCCCGGTAAAACCGACGATTTTCTGCCCGCGGCGGGACAAAGCCGGCATGACGCGGACTATGCGTGGGAAGTCTTCACGCCGCTGGAGCTCGCGTCCAATCCCAACAGCAAGACGGTCCGCGTGCCGATCTGGCTGCGCTTCCTCGCCAGTGTTCCGCTCGACAATGGCTGGCAAGCGAATTTTCTCGCCTACGGGCTGTTCATCGATCGCTGGACGACCACCTACGCGACCAAAGATGCGCCCCAAAAGACGCGGCATGAAGCCGGGCGGGGCGACGCGGGCATCCAGGCGACATTCATCCACGACATCAATGAGCGCTGGAACTTCGGCTTTGGCGCGCGTCTGCAGGCGCCAACCGCCGGGCCCGGGCTCTTTTCCAACACGGCGGATGCGGAACTCGGCAGCGGCAACTGGCAGATCATGCCGTGGTTCGACATTCGCGCAAAACTGCCGGAAGTGTCGGAGGGCGCTGTCTTTGCGCCGACGATGCGCTGGACGATGAGTTTCACCGGCAGCCCGACCCGCCGCCGGATCAATGAGCCGCAGATCCGGCCGACATTCAGATTCAATCTCTCTGAGCGCTGGTTCGTGACGCTTTACCCGACCTACGCCATCCGGGTGAATTTCGGCGGCCGGGTCGACGGGCAGACGGGGCGCCTGTTTCTGCCCGCGGATGCGCTCGTGGGTTATCGCTTTTCCGACCGCTTCGAGGTGAGTCTCCAGGCGGCCGCGCCGATCGTGAACCAGTATCCGGTGTTCGATCTCTTCACGATGCTCTGGTTTCGGGGAAGTTTCTGACGACTTATGGGGCCTTACTTCCCCTTGCCCTTGACTGTCCGCGTGCCGGGTTTGCCGCCGCTGGAGCGGCCGACAGGGCGGGGCGGGGCGACGCGGCCGAGCGGACGGGCTTCGCCGCCGCCAAAATTATGCGGGCCCATATCGGCGTCGGTCGGCTTGCGGGCGCGCGTCGCCGGTTCGCCGCTGTCGCGGGTGGCGGCCGGCCGCGCCGATCGGCCGAAGGATGCGCGAAATTGCGGGCTCGCCTCGGCGAGCAATTCGGCGCGCTGGAGGCGCTGGATTTCATCGCGCAGACGCGCCGCTTCTTCGAAGTTGAGATCGGCCGCCGCTTCCTTCATGCGCTTTTCGAGATCGGCGAGCGTCGCTTTCAGATTATGGCCGGGCGCAATGTCGAACCCGGTATCGACTGTCACGCGATCCTGTTCGGCGACCGAGCCGAGAATATCCGCGATCCCGCGCTTGATTGACGCCGGCGTGATATTGTTTTCCAGATTATAGGCCGTTTGCCGCGCGCGCCGGCGTTCGGTTTCGTCCATCGCGCGTTGCATCGATCCGGTGATGTGATCGGCGTAAAGAATGACGCGGCCATCGACATTCCGGGCGGCGCGGCCAATGGTCTGGATGAGTGACGTTTCCGAACGCAGAAACCCTTCCTTGTCGGCGTCGAGGATCGCAACGAGTCCGCATTCCGGAATATCGAGCCCCTCGCGCAGGAGATTGATGCCGACGAGCGCGTCAAAGGCGCCCAACCGCAGATCGCGAATGATCTCGATGCGCTCCAGCGTATCAATGTCGCTGTGCATGTAGCGCACGCGCACGCCGTTCTCATGCAGATATTCGGTGAGATCTTCGGCCATGCGCTTGGTCAGCACGGTGATCAGCGCGCGATAGCCAATCTGCGCGATGGCGCGAACTTCGTCGAGGAGATCGTCGACCTGGGCGCGCGCCGGCCGCACTTCCACCGGCGGATCGATCAGCCCTGTCGGACGGATCACCTGTTCGACAAAAACCCCGCCGGTGCGCTCAAGCTCCCACGAGCCGGGAGTCGCCGAAACCGAGACGGTCTGCGGCCGCATCGCGTCCCATTCCTCAAAGCGCAGGGGGCGGTTGTCCATGCAGGAGGGCAGGCGGAAGCCATATTCGGCGAGCGTCGCCTTGCGTCGGAAATCGCCGCGATACATGCCGCCGATCTGCGGGATCGACACATGGCTTTCGTCGGCGAAGACAAGCGCATTGTCGGGCAGATATTCGAACAGGGTCGGCGGCGGTTCGCCAGGCTTACGGCCGGTGAGATAGCGCGAATAATTCTCAATGCCCGCGCAGGAGCCGGTCGCCTCCATCATCTCGATGTCGAAACGCGTGCGCTGCTCCAGACGCTGCGCCTCAAGCAGGCGGCCCGAGCGATTCAATTCGTCAAGCCGGGCGCGTAACTCGTCCTTGATCGCCTTGATCGATTGCAACAGCGTCGGGCGCGGCGTCACATAATGCGAATTGGCGTAAATCTTCACAAATTCGAGATCGACGGTTTTCTTGCCTGTCAGCGGATCGAATTCGCAAATCGATTCCACTTCATCGCCGAAGAAACTGATCCGCCAGGCGCGATCCTCGTAATGCGCCGGGAAGACGTCCACCGTATCGCCCCGCACCCGAAAGGTTCCGCGCGTGAAATCGGCGCCGACGCGCCGGTAATGCAGTGCAACGAGATCGGTGACAAGCTGGCGCTGCTCCAGCTTCTCGCCCAGCTGCACCGAAAAGGTCATGGCGGTGTAGGTTTCCACCGAGCCAATGCCGTAAATGCAGGAAACCGAGGCGACGATGATCACATCGTCGCGTTCGAGCAGCGCGCGCGTCGCGGCGTGACGCATGCGGTCGATCTGCTCGTTTACGCTCGATTCTTTCTCGATATAGGTGTCGGAGCGCGGCACATAGGCTTCCGGCTGATAGTAATCGTAATAGGAGACGAAATATTCGACGGCGTTGTTGGGGAAAAAACTTTTGAATTCGCCATAGAGCTGCGCGGCGAGCGTTTTGTTGGGCGCGAGGATCAGCGCAGGGCGCTGCGTGCGCGCGATAACGCTCGCCATGGTGAAGGTTTTGCCGGAGCCGGTGACGCCCAGCAGAACCTGGTCGCGTTCATCGGCCTCAATCCCTTTGACAAGCTCATCGATCGCCGCCGGCTGGTCGCCTCTTGGCGTATATTCGGAAACAAGCTCGAATTTGACGCCGCCCTCGGATTTCTGCGGACGCTCCGGGCGATGCGGCTTCCAGGGCGCCGCTTCGCGCAAATTCGGGTCGCCGAGACGCAGCAGCTCCGCGAGGCTGTCGGCCGTGGCCTGCACCCCGCCGCCAACTGTGTCGCCGCCGCCCGGCAGGTATTTTTCGATATCCGCCGCGTCGCGCCCGAAAATGTCGCCCGCGTCGAAGGCCGCCCGCGGCGCCTCACCGAAGCCCGGCGCGAGAGCTGGATTAAGCAATTGCGCCAGATGCGGCGCGAGCGGGGCAAGATCAGGCCGTGCGGCGCGGGAACGCGTCGGCCGGGCGGGGTCTTTTTTCGGCTTGCCGGACTTCCCGGGGGTTTTCGTCATGGAGGCGAATATGGGGGAGGCGAGGGCGGTATGGAAGCAAAAGGCGACCGGAGGCCGGCGATATCCAAAGCCTGAAAAATTTGGACGCGGCGCATGGCAATCCCGCACAAGTCATTGGGATCCAGCGATCTTGGAAACGCGCCGCATACGCTTCTTGGCCGCTCCCGTTTCTTGCAACCGGATCTCCGAGCCTCCTTGCGGTCCGAAAGGTTTATAGTCCGAACGGATCCTTCTCCCGCGCCGCCTCCGGCGGGGCGTAAAAAGCCTGGCCATGGGCATCGGGGCCATTGGTCACGTCGTCCCCGGCGCCGGACAAATCCGAAGGCGGCCGGGCGCCCGGAGCCGTGGCCTTGCGGCCGCCCTTGTTTGCAGGATTGCCGCCGACCTTGTCGCGGCCCCAGATCCCGAAGCAGATGAACGCCAGCGCCGCCGCGCCGGCCCCGCCGACCGCCAGCCATTGGACCGTGTCGCCGACCGTGAAAATATATTGGCCGACATACTCCTTCAGACCGCCGTCGCTCATGGCGCGCACGACGGCGATATATTCGCCCTCTTCGCCGAAGGCGTGGTTGAAGCTCAGTGAGCCCTTTTTCTGGAGATATTTTCCGGCCGGGAGGACGGCGACCGTAGTGGCGTCGAGGTCGTCGCGCCAGTCCTTCTGACCCACATTGCGCAGGACCCGGACCTCAATCGTCATATCCCGTAGCTCGGGCTGCCGGGCGTCGATAATCAGCATGGTTTCCCCGGTCGTCGGGATATGCTGGCAGAAGATTTCGTCCGTTTTGTTTTCCTGGAAGGCGCTGAACATCATCTGCGTCGGCCCGACGCTCATGACGCAATTGCGCGGATGCTCCGCCTTGATCTGCGCCCGGACGGGGGACGCCGCGAGACCCGACGCCAACAGGGCGGTGAAAAGCAGTGCTGCGCGCATATCCGGTTCTCCCCCTCGCGGCGCCCGTCCTGACGGGGCTTTCGCAATTGGATAGGGTGCGCCGGACACCCGGCGACAGGACAGCGGCAATCCGGCCAGACGACGGTCTGAATTCGCCATCCGGGACCGACGGGCATCGGCTATTCGGCTTCCTCCCGCTCGGCTTCAATCAGGCGGGCGCGGGCTTCCGCCGCCTCGCGCTGCCGGTTCCACATGCCGGCGTAATGACCGCCCAGCGCAAGCAGCGCCGTATGCGTGCCGCGTTCGACGATCCGTCCGTGGTCGAGGAAGATGATTTCGTCCGCCTCCACCACGGTCGAGAGACGATGGGCGATAACCAGCGTGGTGCGGCCCTTCGAGACGCGCCGCAGGGCTTCCTGGATTTCGTGTTCGGTGAAACTGTCTAGCGCCGAGGTCGCCTCGTCCAGAATGAGGATCGGCGGTCCCTTGAGCAGGGTCCGGGCGATGGCGACGCGCTGTTTCTCGCCGCCCGACAGCTTGAGGCCGCGTTCGCCGACCTGGGCGTCATAGCCGCCCGGAACGCCGGCGATGAATTTGTCGATCTGCGCGAGGCGCGCCGCCTCCTGCACGTCGGCGTCGCTGGCGTCCCAGCGGCCGTAACGGATGTTGTAGCCGATCGAGTCGTTGAACAGCACCGTATCCTGCGGCACCATGCCAATGGCGGCGCGCAGGCTCTCCTGGGTGACGGCGAGAATATCCTGACCGTCAATCGTGATGCGGCCCGCCTGCGGCTCGTAAAAGCGGAACATCAGCCGCGAGATCGTGGATTTGCCTGCGCCGGAGGGGCCGACGATCGCCACCGTCTGGCCTGGCGCGGCCTCGAAGCTGACGCCCTTCAGGATCGGCCGGTTGGCTTCGTAGTAGAAATACACGTCGTCGAAAACGATACGGCCCTGCGAGACGACCAGCGGGGTCGCGTCCGGACGATCGGCGATCTCCGGACTTTTCGCGAGGATCGAGAACATCGTTTCAATATCGATGATCGCCTGGCGCACCTCGCGATAGAAAGTGCCCATGAAATTCAGCGGCTGCGAGAGCTGGATCATCATGGCGTTGATCAGCACGAAGTCGCCAATGGTGTTTTGACCGGCGCGGACGCCATACACGCACATGGTCATCATGATCGTGACGCCGATGATGTAGATCACCGTTTGTCCGGCGTTGAGAACGGCGAGCGAAACATAGGAATGCGTGCTCGCTTTCTCGTAATGGATCATGGATTTGTCGTAACGTTCCGCCTCCCGACGCTCAGCGCTGAAATATTTGACGGTTTCGTAATTCAGAAGACTGTCGATCGCTTTCTGGTTGGCGTCGGTGTCGCTTTCGTTCATCTGGCGACGGATGGCGATGCGCCAGTTGGTGGCCGCCGTCGTGTAGGTGAAATAGGCGGCAAGCGTCAGGATCAGGACGGCGCCGTAACGCCAGTCGAACTGATAAACGAAAACGCCGAACACCAGCACCATCTCGATCAGGGTCGGCGCCCCGGTCGACATAATCAGCCGCGCGAGCGTCTCGATGGCGTTGCGGCCTCTTTCGAGAACGCGCGTAAGCCCGCCGGTCTTGCGGCCGATGTGGAACCGGAGCGACAGTTCGTGCATGTGAACGAACAGATCGGTCGCAAGGCGTCGAACTGCGTGCATTGCGACGGCGGCAAAAATCCCGTCGCGGGTCTGCATGAGAATGACGGCGAGGATGCGGATTGCGCCCATCAGCAGCGTGAAAAACACCGCGCCCCGCGCGAGGGTCTCCACTGAGGGGGCGGTCTCCGCCGTCAGGGCGTCGGTCGCCCATTTGAAGGCGTAGGGCGTGAGCGCGTTAAACGCCTTGCTGACGAAAAGCAGAACGAAAACGATTGCGACGCGCTGTTCGAGATCGCGGCGGCCGCGCGGCCAGATATAGGGCCACAGGCGGCGGATGGTTTTCAGGAGCGATGCATCGCCGAACGCCGCATCCGCCGGATCAAAGGCGCCCGTGGCGCCCGTGTCGCGTTGTCCAAAACTGCGCATTGACTGACCGGTTGGAGGAAAAAGCGTCCCGGGCCGGGACTCGCCGCCTGTATAGGGCTTTCGCCGTCGGGAATCATCCCGCTTGACGCGACCGGCGTAGCCGCGCGACAAGCCCGCCGTGCGCGACATCCGGAACATCTGCCTTTATTGCGGCGCCGCCAATGGCGACGACCCGCGCTATCGCGCCGCCGCCGAAACCTTCGGGCGTTTATTGGCGGAAGCCGGGGTGGGGCTGGTCTATGGCGGCGCGGAATGCGGTCTGATGGGGGCGGCCGCGCGCGCGACGCTCGCCGCCGGCGGACGCGTAACCGGCGTCTTGCCGGATTTTTTCAACGATCGTGAAGTCGCCGCGCAGGGTTTGACCGAACTGATCGTCGTTCCCGACATGCACGCCCGCAAAATGACGATGTTCGATCGGGCCGACGCTTTCGTCGCCCTGCCTGGCGGCGTCGGCACGCTGGAAGAGCTTGCGGAGCAACTCACCTGGATCCAGCTCGGCCAGCACGACAAGCCGCTCGTTATCGCGGACATCGGCGGTTTCTGGCGGCCATTGCTGAGGCTTCTCGCCCATATGCGCAATGCCGATTTCATCCGCGCGCCCTACGAAGTCCGCTATATGGTGGCGGAGCGGATCGAGGATATCCTGCCGATGATTTTCGCCGCCGCCGCGCGGCGAGGGGCCGAGCCCGCGCGCGACCGCATGGGACAATTCTAGCTTTCAGCCAAATTCCAGTGAGGTGACGCCGTAAATCGACTCGGCGGCGCATTCGGGCGGCGCGCCGCGATAGAGCCGCATACAGCCAAAAACTTCGGACATGGCATGCCGGTCAACCAACGCGCGCGCCTGCTCATTCACCTCTGGAATATCAATCTGCACCTGTTCTCCTGACAGGCCGGCAAGAAGATCGCCGAAGGCGCGTTCCGCCGCCTGCGCATCGCGGGCGAAAAAGGGGCCGATCTTGAAGCCCTCGGCGCAGGGACGGGCGACTCCGTAGGCGCGCAGACCCTCCCGTCCGTAGATCCCGCTCACGCGGACACCGGGCCGGTCGATCCAGGCGGAGAGAAAAGCCTGGCGCGCGGCCGGAAAAACATCGCGGTCGAAAGCGCAAAGGTCCGGGAGCAGGGCGGCCGGATCGCGCACTGCATCGGGATCGGACGCGCCACGCGCCACGCCCTGCAGGCGCAAATGACGAAAGGCGTCGACGAAGCCACCGCGTCGGTAGAAGGGCGCCATGTGATAGACGCCGTCCATGCCGATGGCGGCGTCGGGTGCCAGCCGCGCGCGGAGCCGGTCCAATCGCCACCGCCAGAAGGCGCCGCCGAGGCCAAGACCGCGCGCATCCGCGCGCAGGATGAACAGGCCCATGAAGCCGAAGGCTTCGCCGTAACGGATGATCGATCCGCCGCCGATCATTTCGCCGCCTCGCCGCAAGGCGACGAAGGCTTCAGGGTCGAATGCGCGCGCAACCGCAAGATCGCCGTGGCCGGGGTTCCAGCCCTCGGCCTTCGCCCAATCTCCAAGCGCGGCGACTTCTGCGTCGCACATGGGGCCGGTCGACACGTCCGGCGGAAAAACATCGGCTACCGACATTTGCCCGGCGCCCCTCTCTCAGCGCGCGCCCGAGCGCATCAGCTTGTAATTGATGGCGTCAACCAGCGCCTCGAACGAGGCGTCGATGACGTTGGCGGAGACGCCGACGGTCGACCAGCGGAGGCCGTCGCCATCGGCGCATTCAACGAGCACACGCGTCACGGCGTCGGTGCCGCCCTGAAAGACGCGCACGCGATAGTCGACGAGCCGAACTTCGTCGATAAAGCGTTGATATGCGCCCAGATCCTTGCGCAGGGCGAGGTCGAGCGCATTCACTGGCCCATTTCCCTCGGCGGCCGAGATACGGCTTTCGCCATGCACCTGGATTTTCACGATGGCCTCAGCCCCGCGATCCTCCATCCCGCCGTTGCGGCCGAAACGGCGGTCGACAGCGACGCTATAGCGTTCGACGTCAAAGAAGGCGGGCGTCTCGCCCAGAATCCGACGCGCCAGCAAGTAGAGCGACGCGTCGGCGCCCTCATAGGCGTAGCCTTGCGCTTCCTTCTCCTTCACTTCGTCAAGAATGCGCGTCAGGCGCGGATCGTCACGATCGAATTCAACGCCCAGCCGCGTCAGCTCGGAAATCAGATTGGAGCGGCCCGCCTGATCCGAGACCAGCACGCGGCGAATATTGCCAACGCTTTCCGGCGGAACATGCTCGTAGGTGCGCGGATCGGTGAGCACGGCGGAGGCGTGAATGCCCGCCTTGGTCGCGAAGGCGCTCGCGCCGACATAGGGCGCGTGCCGGTTCGGCGCGCGATTGAGCAGTTCGTCGAGGGCGTGCGAAATGCGGGTCAGATGCGTCAGTTTCTCGCGCGTGACGCCGATCTCGAAGCGGGAGGCGAACTCCTCCTTGAGCAACAGGTTTGGAATGATCGTGGTGAGATTGGCGTTGCCGCAGCGTTCGCCAAGACCGTTCAGCGTGCCCTGAATCTGCCGCGCCCCGGCGCGGAGCGCGGCCAGTGAATTGGCGACCGCCTGTCCGGTGTCGTCATGGCAATGCACGCCGACATGATCGCCGGGAATGCTCTTAACCACCTCGGAGACGATGCTTTCGATCTCATGCGGCAGCGTGCCGCCATTGGTGTCACAGAGCACGACCCATCGCGCGCCGGTGTCGAAGGCGGCTTTGGCGCAGGTCAGCGCATACTGTGGATTGGCCTTGTAGCCGTCAAAAAAATGCTCGCAATCGACGGCCGTCTCCTTGCCGCGCGCGACCGCCGCCGCAACCGATTGCGCGATGGCGGCGACATTGTCCTCTTCGGTCGAACGCAGGGCGACGCGAACCTGATAGTCCCAGCTTTTGGCGACGAAGGTCACGGCGTCGGCGGCGCTGTCGAGCAAGGCGGCGACGCCCGGATCATTCTCGACAGAACGACCCTGCCGACGGGTCATGCCGAACGCGCTGAAGCGGGCCCGCAACTTTGGTTTTGTCGCGAAGAATTCGGTGTCGAGCGGATTTGCGCCCGGATAGCCGCCTTCGATGTAGTCGACGCCAAGTTCGTCGAGCATGGCGGCGATCTGCCGCTTGTCCTCCAGCGAGAAGTCGACCCCCGTCGTTTGCGCGCCGTCGCGCAGCGTCGTGTCGTAAAGGGTGACCCGTTCCCTATTCATCTAATGCGACCCCCCGGTCGCCGCCGACGCGAGTTCTTTTGTCATGTGCGTATTGCCCAACCACTGGCCGTGCAGGGTGAGCGTGTTGCGACTCTGCGGGACATAGCCCTGACGCAGGAAAAAGTCGCGCGCCGAATCCGCGGCGTCGACGCTGATGGTTTTGGCGCCGCGCCCGGCGGCGAGTTTTTCAAGGGCGTCGAGCAACGCCGCGCCGACCCCGCGTCCGGCGCAATCGGGTCGGACGTAAAGCATATCGAGCGTCTTGTTGTCCCGCAGGGCGGCGAAGCCGGCGATGACGCCCTCGAGCAGGGCGACGATCGTCAGGGCGTCGTTCAGACGCGCGGCGAACGCCGTTTCGTCGTCAGCGACGGCGACCCATGCCGCGCGCTGATCGACGTCATAATCCTCCGCCGCCAGCGTCTCGACGCTCGCCCGGAAAAGCTTCGCAAGGTTTCGCGCGTCGGCGGGCAAATAGGGTCTTAGCCCCGGCGCATCGGCCCGGCGCATCTCAGACGGCCTCGAACGTATGCAGCAGACGCCAAAGCACATAGCCGGCAAGGGCGATCACCACGATCTTGACCAGCAGATATACGGCCCAGTGGCGCCGAAAGGGCAGAAGTCTTTTCCAGTCGTCGTCAGCCATTCGGGTTTCTCCGGCGCGGCGCGTTAGCAGGGCGCCGCCGCAGGGTTTCGGACGTTTTGCCGCCGGGGGCAAGTCTCGGGCGCAACTCTCGGGGGCAACTCACAGGGGCAAGCCCCCGAGCCCCCGTGGACCGCTTTGGCTCTCCCGTAGCTGCGCGCGCATTGCTAGATAGGAGCCATGCGCCGGATTTATCTCGACCATAATGCGACCACGCCGCTGCGCCCCGAGGCCCGCGCGGCAATGCTTGCGGCGCTGGAAGCGCCGTCCAATCCTTCCTCCGTCCATGCCGAGGGCCGTCGGGGCAAGGCGATCCTCGAAAACGCGCGGACGACGATTGCGCGGGCCCTTGGCGCCGCGCCGCGCAACCTGACCTTTGTAAGCGGCGCCACGGAAGCGGCGAATTTTCTGTTGGATCCCGCACTCAAAAGCGGACGTGACGGCGCGGCGTTTGATGTCCTTCTCATCGGCGCAGGCGAACATCCGGCGGTTTTGCAGGGTGGCCATTTCCCGCCAGAGGCCGTCGAAACCATTCCATTCGCGCGGGATGGCGCGCTGGACCTTGCTGCGCTCGCGGCCGCCATCGACCGCCGCGCCGGCTTACGTCCCTTGCTTGCGTTGCAGGCGGTAAACAATGAAACCGGGGTGGTCCAGCCTGTCGGCGCGGCGGCGGAAATGATTCGGGCGGCCGGCGGCGCGCTGATTTGCGACGCCAGCCAGGCGGTTGGACGCCTCCCGGCGACATTTGCCGTGACGGGCGCCGATATTCTCTTTTTTTCCTCGCACAAACTCGGCGGCCCGGCGGGGGCCGCCGCGATCGTCGCGGCCTCCGAAACGATCCTGCTGCCGCCGGCGTCGATCCGCGGCGGCGGTCAGGAGTTTGGTCGGCGTGCGGGCACGGAAAACGTCGCCGCAATCGCCGGATTCGCGGCGGCTTTCGTCGCTGCGACAGACGGAATGGCCGCAGAGGCTGTCCGCCTCGGGGCGTTTCGCGACCGCATCGAACGAACGGTCAGTCAGATCGCGCCGGAGGCAATTTTTTTCGGACGGGAAGCACAGCGGGCGCCCAACGCTAGCGCCTTCGCGATTCCCGGGGTCAACGCACAGACCCTGTTGATGGCGCTCGATCTCGCCGGCGTCGCCGTTTCGAGCGGATCCGCCTGTTCTTCCGGCAAGGTTCGGGAATCGCACGTGCTTGCGGCCATGGGCGCGACAGAAAAAGCGGCGATCCGGGTCAGTCTGGGCTGGACAACCGGCGCGGAAGATGTAGATCTTTTTGAAACGGTTTTCGGAAATGTTGTAAATCAGATCAGGTTCCGACGGTCCGCCGTCTGACCGGATGTCGGGTTTGCGGCGGAAACCGGTTCGGCCGACGGGCCTTTAACCCGTCGTGGCGAGGAGAACAGAATATGGCGGCTCGGCAAGAGACCGTAGCGCGCGTCGAGTCAATCGACGTCGATGCCTACAAGTATGGCTTCTCGACGGACATCGAGTCTGAAAAAGCGCCCAAAGGACTGAACGAAGACATCGTTCGGTTCATCTCAGAGAAGAAAAACGAACCGGAGTGGCTGACGCAATGGCGCCTTGAGGCGTATCGGCGCTGGTTGACCATGCAGGAGCCGACATGGGCGCAAGTCGATTTCCCGGCGATCGACTTTCAGGATCTGCACTATTACGCCGCGCCAAAATCCACGCCTGGCCCGAGGTCGCTGGACGAGGTCGATCCGGAACTCCTCCGCACCTATGAGAAGCTCGGGATCCCGCTTCGGGAGCAGGAAATCCTTGCCGGCGTCGAGACACGCAAGGTGGCTGTGGATGCGGTTTTCGATTCCGTCTCCGTCGCGACCACCTTCAAGGAGGAACTCGCGAAGGCCGGCGTGATTTTCTGCCCGATTTCGGAAGCGGTGCATACGCATCCGGAACTGGTGCGGAAATATCTTGGCTCTGTCGTGCCGGTTACGGACAATTTCTACGCGACGCTCAATTCGGCCGTGTTCTCCGACGGCTCCTTCGTCTATGTGCCGAAGGGCGTTCGTTGCCCCATGGAGGTGTCAACG
>CAZJAY010000014.1:0-15466 GCA_964543915.1 uncultured Methylocystis sp.
CCCGGACGATTTCGTCGAAACGCGTCGTGTAGGCGCGGTAATCGTTCCCCGACCGGTCGGCCGTCGATTGCGGCCGGCGCGCGTCGGCGGCTTCTTCCGTTTCGCCGTCGCCCGATTCTTCCTCGGTCTCGCCATAGGGCGCTTCGGCGGATTCGTTTTCGCCGGTATCTTCGGAGTCGTCGGCGGCGAGCGCCGTCTCCATCTCGGCCGCGCTTTTGGCGCTCTCGTCCTCGGGCTGCTCGCTCTCGCTCTCGTCCGGGTTTTTCGGCTCCTCCGTGCTTTCGTCGGCGGTTTCGGGCTCCTGCGGCGCCTCGCCGCCGGCCATTTCGAGATGGGCGAGCAGATCGCGCACGATCTGCGCGAAATGACGTTGATCCTCGATGGCGCCGCCGAGCCGGTCGAGATCGCAGCCGGCGCGCTCCTCGATCACGTCGCGCCACATGTCGACGATTTTCGCGCCATGCGGCGGCGGCGCGAGGCCGGTCAGCCGTTCGCGCACGATCAGCGCCAGCGCGTCGCCGACCGGCGCGTCCTCCCGGCGGGCGATCTGGTCCGAATGGCCGCGCTGGTAGCGGTCGTCGAGCATGGCTTCGATATTGGCGGCGACGCCGCTCATCCGCCGCGCGCCGAGCGACTCGACCCGCGCCTGCTCCATCGCGTCAAAGGCGGCGCGCGCCTCGGTTCCCTCCGGCGCATGCCGGCGATGCAGCGCGTCGTCGTGGCAGGCGAGGCGCAGCGCCAGCGAGTCCGCCTGGCCGCGCAGAATGGCGGCGTCGCGGGCGGTGAGCTTGCGGGGCGGCTCGGCGAGCCGCGCCTTCGCGCCCTCCGGCGTGGCGATCAGGGAAGGCCGGTCCGGCGCGAAGGCGACATCGAGATCGGGTGTTTTCGCCATGGCGCGCATGGCGCCGGCGACGGCGCGCCGGAACGGCTCCTGGGGCGAGTCCTTCGGCGCGGCGGGGCGACGGTTTGAGGGCGTGGGCGGCATGGAGACGTTATGCGCGAGGCGCGGGGGGCGGGCAAGTTTTTGTGGCCGACGCTCCGTTGTTTCTCAATCCTGCGAGAGGGGCGTCTTTCCGGGTCCATGTGGCGCCTCGCGCAGGGCCTCCAGCGGATGCGGCTCGCTGCGCGCGCGGCGCAGGGCGGCGGTCAGCGCCGTAGTGAAGGCGTCGATATCTTCGTCGCGGGTGCGGTGGTTGAGGATCGCCGCGCGGATCGCGGGTCGCCCATCGAGAATGGTGAGCGAGGGCGCCGCCTCGCCGCGCTCATGCAGCTCCATGACGATTTCGCGCGCGCGCGCGCCGTCCGGATCGTCGGTCACGCCGAAACAGACGATGTTCAGCGCCACCGGCGCGCGCATGTGGAAGTCGCCGGATTGCGCGATCCAGCTTTCGAGTTTTTTCGCCAGCCGGCAGGTCTGCGCGATGCACTCGCCCAGCCGTTTCGCGCCGAAGGTCTCGATCGTCATCCAGGTTTTCAGCGCGCGAAAGCCGCGCGAGAGATCGGCGCCGAGATCGCAGGGCCAGGTTTCGCCCGCCGCCAGCCCGCGCGGCGCGCGCGTCAGATAGGCGGCGTTGGCGGCGAAGGCGCGTTTATGCGCGACCGGATCGCGCACGAGGAAAAAGCCGGCGTCGTAGGGCGCATGCAGCCATTTGTGGAAATCGAAGGCGATGCTATCGGCGCGCTCCAGTCCCTTGACCAGCGGCTTAAGTTCGGGCGAGAGCGCGGCCAATGCGCCGAAGGCGCCGTCGACATGGAACCACATGTCCTCCGAATGGGCGACATCGGCGAGGCGGTCGAGCGGATCGATCGCGCCGGTGTCGACCGTGCCGGCCGTCCCGACGACGAGGAAGGGCAAAAAACCGGCCGAGCGATCGGCGGCGATGGCGCGGCGCAGATCGCCGATCCGCATTGCGCGCTGCGCGTCGGAGTCGATGATGCGCAGATGGCGCGCGCCGATGCCGGCGAGCTCCATGGCCTGGCGGACGCAATTATGCGCCTCGCGCGAGGCGTAGGCGATCGGCTGGGCGTCGACCGCGCGCAGGCCATTGAGGCGCACGTCCGCCGCGCGGAACGCCTGGTCGCGGGCGACCAGCAGGCAGAGAAAATTCGCCATCGACGCGCCGGTGACAAAAATGCCGCTGGCTTCCGCCGGGAAGTCGAAGGCTTCCGCCATCCAGCGCGCGATCTGGCGTTCGACATCAATGGCGATGTGATTGCGGCCGCCGCAATTGGCGTTCATGCCGGCCGCAAGCATTTCCGCAATCATGCCGACCGGCGTGCCGGCGCCCTGCGCCCAGCCCATGAACATCGGGTGGATATTGCCGGTCGCATAGGGCTTGATGAACCGATCGAAGTCCGCAAGCACGTCAGAAAAATCGCGCGGGTCCAGGGGGAGCGGACGGACAAAGCGCGCCCGCGCGTCGGCGTCCGGCGCGCGCCAGACCGGCCGTTCGCGCAAATCGCGCAGATAGTCGATCATCGCGTCGAGCGCCCGATGGCTCTCTTCGCGAAATTCATCCCAGTCTTCGGGGTCGAGATCGACCGGCTGCGTCATATTCTGCGGCTCGCGCGTCATCGATCCATCGCCAAGGGAAATAGCCGGGAAAGACGACCCCGCGCAACCGCCCTTATTTTTCAATCGTCAGGGAGACGGTCCCGACCCCTGCGATTTCGCCCTCGGCCCGGTCGCCCGGAAGGAGCGGGCCGACCCCGGCCGGCGTCCCGGTGAAAATCAGATCGCCGGGCGCGAGCGCGACATAGCGCGACAGGGCGACGATGATGTCGGCGACGCCGTGGATCATATCAGCCAGATCGCCCGCCTGGCGCGTCACGCCATTGACCGCGAGCGTGATTTGGCCCCGTGCGGGGTGTCCGACCTCGACGACCGGCCGGATGGCGCCAATGGGCGCCGACAGATCGAAGCCCTTGGACATGTCCCAGGGCCGACCGAGACCGCGCGCGGCCGCCTGAAGATCGCGGCGCGTGAGGTCGATGCCGGCCGCGTAGCCATAGACGCAGTCCAGCGCCCGCGCCGCCGGGATATCGGCGCCGCCGGCGCCCAGCGCGGCGACGAGTTCGATCTCGTGGTGCAAATCGCTGGTCTGACCCGGATAGTGGATCTTCGCGCCATCGGCTACGACGGCGTCCGCCGGCTTGGCGAAAAAGAAGGGCTCTTCGCGCGATGGCTCCTTGCCCATTTCCCGCGCGTGATCGGCGTAGTTCAGGGCGACGCAGAAAATACGTCTGACCGGAAAGCGCGCGTGGGCGCCCGCGATCGCGACGGCCGGACGCGCCGGCGGCGGTATGACGAAGTCCTCGGCCATGGAAATCTCCATCCCGGTTCAGTCGAAAACGACGGGGTCGAAGCTGCGCAGGGTCGCGCAGAATTCACAGGTGACGCCGATGCGCCCGTCATCCCCCACCATTGTCGCGCGCTCCGCCGGGGTAAAGCTACGCAGCAGCCCTTCCACACGCGAGTCCGAGCATCGGCAAAATTCATTGAGCGCGCGTTCATTGAACACGGTTACGCCGCGCTCGTGAAACAGACGGTACAGCAGCCGTTCGCCGGAGAGGTCTGGATCAAGCAGTTCGTGATCCTCAAGCGTGGCGGCGAGCGCCTGACCTTCGGACCAGGCGTCGTCGTCTTCCGGCGTTGCGTCGGCCGCGCCTTCGGGCGCATCGCCGGGCGGCAGGTCGCGCGGGGGCGCGCCGCCCCCGGTTGGCAGATATTGCAGCAGGAGACCGCCGGCGCGCCAGGCGCGACCCTTCGGCGTGACGATTTCCCCGACGGCGAGCCGCACATAGGACGGTATCTGTTCCGATTGGCGGAAATAGAGATGCGCGGCCGCAGCGAGACTCTCGCCTTCAAGCGGCACGACGCCCTGATAGCGCGCGGCGTCCTCTTCGCGCTCGATGGTCAGCGCGAGATGGCCGCGTCCCAGCAGCGCGCCAGGCGATGCGCCCGGGGACGCCGCAACAGCTTCCGCGTCAAAGCGGGCGAAGCCGCGCAGCCGCCCCGGCGCGTCATAATCGACAACGAGCATGTCGACGGGACCGTCGCTGCGCGTCTGGAGCTGAAAGCGGCCATGCGACTCGAGGATCGACCCCAGCAATGTCGCGAGCGCGACAGCTTCGCCGAGCAGACGCGCCACCGCCGGCGGATAGGCGTAATGGGAGAGAATGGAGTCCACCGTCGGCCCGAGACGGACAAGCCGGCCGCGCAGGTCGAGCGGCGAAACGGCGAAGGGCAGCACGCTGTCGTCATGCGCTTCGCGGGAGACCGGGCGACCTCGCGTTTCTGCGCCCATCAGGCCGCGTCCGCCGCGAGGCACCAGGCCAGAACCCCTTTTTGCGCATGCAAGCGGTTTTCGGCCTCATCGAAGACCACTGACCTCGGACCGTCGATGACGGCGTCGGTGACTTCTTCGCCGCGATGCGCCGGCAGGCAATGCATGAACAGCGCGTCTTTCGCCGCTTCGTTCATGAGCGCTTCGTCGACCTGATAGGGCGCCAGAGTCTGGCGACGGAATGCTTCGTCCTTGTCCCCCATCGACACCCAGCAGTCGGTGACGACGACATCCGCGCCGCGCACCGCCGCGCGCGGGTCGCGGGTGACGTTGAAATTCACGTTGTTGTCCCGCGCCCAGGCGACAAGCGACTCCTCCGGCGCCAGCGCCTCGGGCGTCGCCGCATTGATCGAGAAGCCGAAGCGGGCGGCCGCATGCACCCAGCTCGCGAGCACATTATTGGCGTCGCCGATCCAGGCGATGCTGCGTCCGGCGATGGGACCGCGATGCTCCTCGAAGGTGAGGATATCCGCCATCAGCTGACAGGGATGGGAAACGCGCGTCAGGCCATTGATCACCGTCACGCTGGAATAGCGGGCGAGCTCAAGGAGATCTTGATGCGACAGGATCCGGATCATGATCGCATCGACGAAACGCGACAGCACGCGCGCCGTATCGGCGATGGTTTCGCCACGGCCGATCTGCATTTCCTTGCCGCTCAGGACGATGGTCTGGCCGCCGAGATCCCGCATCGCGACATCGAAGGACACGCGCGTTCGCGTGGATGGCTTGTCGAAAATCATGCCGAGATATTTCCCGGCCAGCGGCCGGTCGGTCGGTTCGACGCCCTTGACCCTTTGCGCCTTGAGGGTTTTTGCGAGATCGAGAATGCGCCGCAGTTCGTCGCCGGAGAAATCCGCGAGATCGAGAAAATGACGCGGGCGCGTCAGCGTATGGGCGGTCATCAGGCCGCTCCCTTCTGTGAGACAGGCGCAGCGAGACGCGCGCAGGCCGCGTCGAGACGTTGCACGGCGTCGACGATCTGTTGCTCATTTACGATCAGCGGCGGCAAAAGACGCACGACATTGTCGCCGGCAAGCACGGTCAGCAGATTTTCGGCGCGTGCGGCGGCGGCGAATTCGCCATTCGGCGCATGCGTTTTCAGACCGAACATCAAACCCTCGCCGCGCACGTCTGCGATGACGTCCGGCCAGGAAGCGGCGAGCATCGTCAGCTTTTCGCGCAGCAGGGCACCAAGCCGGGCGACGCGGTCGAGGAAGCCTTCCGCCAGCACGATGTCGAGAACTGCTTCGCCAACCGAGGCGGCGAGCGGGTTGCCGCCGAAGGTTGATCCATGCGCGCCGGCGGTCATGCCTTTCGCGGCCTCGCGCGTCGCGAGACAGGCGCCGATCGGGAACCCGCCGCCAAGCCCCTTGGCCAGCGCGACAATGTCGGGCGTGACGCCGGCGTGCTCACAGGCCAGAAATTTGCCGGTGCGGCCGACGCCGCATTGCACTTCGTCGAGCACCAGCAGCAGTCCACGCGCGTCGCAGAGCGCGCGCACCCGACGCAGATAATCCGGCGGAAAGACGCGGAGGCCGCCATCGCCCTGAACAGGCTCAAGGCGCACGCCGGCGGTTTCGTGCGTGATCGCCGCCTCAACGGCCGCGAAATCTGCGAAAGGAACCTGGTCAAAGCCCGCGACCGGCGGCCCGAAGCCTTCGATATATTTTGGATTGCCGCCGGCCGCGATCGTCGCAAGCGTGCGGCCGTGAAAGGCGCCTTCGAAAGTGATCAGGCGATAGCGGGACGCTGCGCCATTGGCTGCGTGATATTTTCGGGCGGTTTTGATTGCGCATTCCATCGCCTCTGCGCCGTAATTGGCGAAAAAAACCAGATCAGCGAAGGTCGCGCGAACCAGTTTCTCCGCCAGACGCTCCGCCTGCGGCACGCGAAAAAGATTGGAGACATGCCAGGGCGCTTCGGCGGCGGCGCGCAGAGCCGCAACCAGATGCGGATGGTTATGACCCAGCGCGAGAACCGCAACGCCGGATGTGAAGTCGAGGTAGCGATCGCCATTTTCCGCGAACAGCCAGGGGCCTTCCCCGCGAGAAAAGGCGATATCGGCCCGCGCATTGGTGGGGTTGAGCGATGTGGTCAAACGAGGCTCCGGATTCGTTTCGACCCGGACGGAAATCATTGATCCGCCGCCCGTCCGTCGGCCACGAGATAATTTCGGGCCATAAAACAAAGCGCCGCCCCGATCGGGGCGGCATTTTCCCCATTATTCTAGGCGCGCCAGCGCGCCGGGTCAAATCCGCGCCTCGTCGCGTCGGACGTTCTGACGCCTGTTTTCATGCCGTTTCGTCCGCCTGGCCATGACCCGGGGCAGCCTCGACCGCCGCCTGAAAAAGCGCGATGCGGCGCATTCCGGCATAAAGCCTGTTGAGAACGCCTGCGCGCGCTTGCCAGCGACTCCCGCCCGTGATTCTACTGCGCCAGTGAGTTTTTTGTCGTTTTCGGCCGCTGCGCCGGACGGCGGTTCCTCGAGTATCGCTCTGCGTTTTTGTCGACGCCGGTTTTGCCGGCGCTGCGAGCGATTGATGATTCTCCGGTTTCCGCGTCGCGGGTCGCCGGGTGGAGGGTAGATGTCCTGGACTGACGAGCGCGTCGAACTTTTGCGAAAATTATGGAATGAAGGGCTCAGCGCGAGCCAGGTCGCCGCCGAGTTGGGCGCCGGAATCACCCGTAACGCGGTGATCGGCAAGATCCATCGGCTTGGCCTTGCCGAGCGGGCGAAGACCGTCGTGTCGACGCGCCCGCGCGTCGCGAAGGCGCCGCGTCAGCCGACGGCGCCGCGCATTGGTGGCGGCGTCGCCAGCAATGTGGCTTTGGCTTTCGCGCCGGCGGCGCCGGTCGTTGCGCGTCCGCGCCCGGTTGAGGAAGAGGTCGTGATCCCGATGTCGGAGCGGGTCACGCTCATGGAATTGCGCGAGTCTGTGTGCCGCTGGCCAATGGGCGATCCCACGACGCCCGAATTCCGCTTTTGCGGCGGTCCTTCGCCGGTTGGCGGCGGCCCCTATTGCGCCTATCACGCACGCATCGCCTATCAGCCGAGCAACGAACGCCGCCGCGCCCGTTGAGGGAGCGGCGCGAGGACGGGTCCCCGCTCAGTCCGGTCGCCCGAATGTCTCGTCGAAGGAATAGCCGGCGCCGCGCACGGTGCGGATCGGATCCTTGTCTCGCCCGCGGATCAGCGCCTTGCGCAGACGTCCGACGTGTACGTCGACCGTGCGCTCATCGATTTCCGCGGACATGCCCCAGACGCTGTCGAGCAGTTGCGCGCGGGTGAAGACGCGGCCCGGTTTCTCCATGAAATATTCCAGCAGGCGAAATTCGGTTGGACCCAGATGGATTTCCCGGCCCCCCCGTCGCACCCGCCGCGTGTCGCGATCGAGATCGATGTCGCCCGCCGAAAGTTTTGAGGCGATGCGCTCCGGGCGCGCCCGTCGGAGCAAGGCGCGCACGCGCGCCATCAGCTCCGGCGTCGAAAACGGCTTCACGACATAGTCGTCCGCGCCAACGGAGAGCCCGCGGACGCGCTCATTCTCTTCACCGCGCGCGGTCAGCATAATAACCGGCATATCGCGGGCGCCTTCGCGCGCCCGAAGCCGTCGACAGATTTCCAGCCCCGAAACGCCGGGCAGCATCCAGTCGAGGATCACCAGATCAGGCGGCGTCTCGGCAATGTGCAATTCGGCTTCGTCGCCATTATCGACATGCTCGACCTGGTAGCCTTCGGCCTCAAGATTATAGACAAGAAGATACGCGAGCGCCGCTTCATCCTCGACGACAAGGATACGCGGCGCACGATCTCCCTTGCCTTCTTTCTGCGCGACCTGAACCGCTTCGTTCATTGCGCATCCCCACCGTCTTCCCCGACAAAGTCCGCGCCGCGCCCTTTCGGGCGTTCGACAGGCATGGGTTCGCCGGTAACGAGATAAGTGACGGTTTCGGCGATATTTGTCGTATGATCGCCGATCCGTTCGAGATTTTTCGAACAGAACAGGAGATGCGTGCAGAAGGAGATATTGCGCGGATCCTCCATCATAAACGTCAGAAGATCGCGAAAGACGGAGTCTTCGAGCGCATCAAGGTCGGAGTCGTTCTCCCAGACGGCGCGTGCCCGTTCGATGTCACGCAGGGCGTAGGAGTCGAGTGCTTCTTTCAGCTGCTGGGCCGCCACCTCATGCATGGAGCGCAGCCCGATGATCGCACGCGACACCCGCGCCTCGGAGGCGATTTTCAGCGTGCGCTTGGCGATATTTTTCGCCAGATCGCCGATCCTTTCGATATCGCCGGATATGCGGATCGCGGCAATGCATTCGCGCAGATCGACGGCGAGGGGCTGCCGGCGCGCGATCGTCAGGATCGCGCTTTCCTCGATTTCGCGATGGAGGATATCCAGCCGTGCGTCGCAGGCGATTACCTTATGCGCCTCGTCGATGTTCAGGTTGCTCAGCGCGTCCATTGCGTCGGCGAGCATTTTCTCGGCGACGCCGCCCATTTACGAAATGCGTCGTCCGAGATTCTCGAGATCGCGGTCGTAGGATTTGACGATATGCTCGCTCATCGCGAAAGATTCCTGTCGATTAGCCGAAGCGGCCGGTGATGTAATCGAGCGTGCGTTGCTGTTTGGGCGTGTTGAAAACCTGGTCGGTTTCGCCGAATTCGACCAGCTCGCCGAGATACATGAAGGCAGTGTAGTCCGAAACGCGTACCGCCTGCTGCATGTTGTGTGTGACGATGGCGATGGTGTATTCCTCTGAAAGCTCCTCGATCAGTTCTTCGACCTTCGCCGTCGAAATCGGATCGAGCGCGGAGCAGGGCTCGTCGAAAAGAATGACTTCAGGCTGAACCGCCACGCTGCGCGCAATGCAAAGGCGCTGCTGCTGGCCGCCCGAAAGACCGAGCCCGCTCGTGTGCAGCTTGTCCTTCACTTCATCCCAGAGAGCCGCGCCGCGCAGCGCCGCTTCGACGCGTGCGTCCATTTCGGCGCGCGGAAGTTTTTCATAAAGCTTTATGCCAAAGGCGATGTTTTCGTAGATCGACATGGGGAATGGCGTCGGCTTCTGGAAAACCATGCCGACTCTTGCCCGCAGCGCGTTGATGTCGATCGCCGGGTCCAGAATATTTTCGCCGTCGAGGAGAACTTCGCCCTCCGCGCGCTGGCCCGGGTAGAGATCATACATGCGATTGAGGATACGCAAGAGCGTCGACTTGCCACAGCCCGACGGTCCGATGAAGGCCGTCACCTTGCGTGTGTGTAGCGGCAGATTGATGGACTTCAGCGCATGGGTGGCGGAATAGTAGAAATTGAGACTTCGGATCGCGACTTTCGTCGGGATTTCCCGGACGGCTGCTGATGAATCGATCATGGCGTTTTCCTCCGTCCGGCGGCGATCATCCGGGCGACAATCGAGAGTGTGAGAACTGCAACCGTAATCAGCAATGCGCCGGTCCATGCGAGTTGCTGCCAGTCCTTGTAGGGCGAAAGCGCGAACTGGAAGATTACGACAGGCAAACTGGCCATGGGCGCATTGATGTCGGCGCTCCAGAACTGGTTATTCAGGGCGGTGAAAAGCAGCGGCGCGGTTTCGCCCGAGATGCGTGCGACGGCGAGCAGAACGCCAGTGATGAGACCAGCCTTTGCAGCGCGATAGGCGACCCGGCCAATGACGATGGCGCGGGGCGCGCCGAGCGCCGATGCGGCTTCGCGCATTGATCCCGGCACGAGGCTGAGCATGTCCTCCGTCGTGCGCAGGACGACAGGCACAACGAGCAGCGAAAGCGCCACCGCGCCGGCGATCGCCGAGAAGTGCCCCATTGGATGCACAAGGATCTCATAGACGAACAGACCAATGACAATAGACGGCGCGCTCAGCAGCACATCGTTGATAAATCGGACAACCATCGCGAGGCGGGAATGCCGCCCATATTCGGCGAGATAAGTGCCGGCGAGCATGCCGAGCGGCGTGCCGATCGCAAGACCGATCGTCGTCATCAGGAGCGAGCCCGCGATCGCGTTCAGCAAACCGCCGGCGCTTCCGGGCGGCGGCGTCATTTGCGTAAAGACCGCAGGCGATAGTCCGCGCAGACCTTCGTACAGCAGAACGGCGAGGATCAGCAGCAACCAGGAGAGACCAAACAGCGCCGAGCCCCATGCGAGACCTGTGGCGAGCAGATTTGCCTTTCGGCGCGACTCGTAGAGCGACATGGCGACGACGGGCTCCTTAGGCGGATTTGTTCTCGAGACGCATCAGCATGTAACGCGCGAGCGCAAGCACGCAGAATGTGATGACGAAAAGAATAAGACCAAGTTCGATCAACGCGGATGTGTAGAGATCGCCGACCGCCTCGGTGAATTCATTGGCGATGGTCGCTGAGATTGTCGTGCCGGGCGCGAGCAATGATGGTGCGATCTTGTGAGCATTGCCAATAACGAATGTCACCGCCATGGTTTCGCCGAGCGCGCGGCCAAGTCCCAACATGACGCCGCCAAGCACGCCGACGCGCGTATAGGGCAGAACGACATAGCGCATTGTTTCCCAGGTCGTGCAACCGATGCCGGCGGCCGCTTCCTTGAGGACGGGCGGGACAGTCTCGAAAACATCCCGCGCTATAGAGGCGATGAAGGGTAGCACCATGATCGCGAGAATGAAGGCGGCGGTGAGCACGCCAATGCCGTAGGGCGGTCCGGCAAAGAGCGACGAGAGGAAGGGAACGTCGCTAAATCCGGCGATCAGCGCCGGCTGAACGTGACTTTGAACGAAGGGCGCAAAAACGAAGAGACCCCAGATGCCATAGATGATCGAGGGGATGCCGGCGAGCAATTCGATCGCGACGCCAATCGGACGACGCAAGGCGTGCGGGCAAAGCTCAGTGAGGAAGGTCGCAACGCCAAGTCCGACAGGCACCGCGATCAGCATCGCAATGAAGGAGGTGACGACGGTGCCGTAGATCGCGGGGAGCGCCCCGAAATTATCGGTCACCGGGTTCCACGCCTGAGACGCGAGAAAACCAAAGCCAAAGGCGTTGATCGCGGGTAGCGATCCATGGATCAGGGAGACGATCACACCGCCAAGGATGATCAGAACGGTAAGCGCCGACGCGCGCGTGATCTGGAAAAAAATACGATCCGCGAGATTGATGCGCGCCAACGCGCGGGCGCGATCCGTTGTCGACCTGTGAGATGAGATATTGTCCTGCACGGCAAAATCCGTCATTCTTCCGGCCTCGCTACCTTGCGCGCCATAAAAACCCGCGCGTTCGCGCGTAGAGCGCGCATATTAACCCCGGATGTCGCCCGCCGCCATTTTTGTATCCGGAACGCGGCGCCGCCCATGGCGGACAGCGCCGCATGCCGGGTCACGGCAGTAGCGGCTTGCCGTCAGGAGATTTGAATTCGGTCGCCCAGGTTTTCCTGATCTGCGCCACAACCGCGTCCGGCATTGGCACGTAGTCCAGTTCTTCGGCGAGTTTGTCGCCGGCCTTATCGTAGGCCCACGCAAAGAATTTGAGCGCTTCGGCCGAAGTCGCCGGATCTACCGGGGTCGCGTGCATCAGAATGAAGGTCGCGCCGGCGATGGGCCAGGACTTCGGACCCGGTTCGTCCGTCAGAATCACGTAGTAGCTGTCAGCGTTCGCCCAGTCTGCGGCGGCGGCCGCGGCCTGAAAGCTGACGGCGTTTGGCGTTATCGGGTTGCCGGCCCGATTAACAACCTTTGTAAAATTCATTTTGTTTTGCTTCACGTAGGCGTATTCCACGTAGCCGATTGCGCCCTTCGTGTTGACAACGTTATTCGCGACGCCCTCGTTGCCTTTGGCTCCGATGCCGACCGGCCATTCGACCGAGGTGTTGGCGCCGACCTTCGTCTTCCAGGTCTCGCTGACCTTTGAGAGATAATCGGTCCAGATGAAAGTTGTCCCCGATCCATCGGAGCGGTGCACGACAACGATCGGCAGGGTCGGCAATTTCAGTTTCGGATTAAGTTTTTTGATGGCGGCGTCGTCCCAGCTCGTGATTTCCCCGAGGAAAATCTTCGACAGCGTGCCGCCGTCGAGCACCAGTTCGCCCGGTTTGATGCTTTCGAGATTCACGACCGGCACATCCCCGCCGATCACCGTCGGAAATTGCACGAGGCCTGCGCCTTTGGCGTCCTCGGGTTTCAGCGGCATGTCCGATGCGCCGAACGTCACGGTCTTCGCCTTGATCTGTTTGATCCCGCCACCCGAGCCGATCGACTGGTAATTCAGGCCGTTGCCTGTTTCCTTTTTGTAGGTTTCCGCCCATTTCGCGTAAATTGGATAGGGAAAGGTCGCGCCGGCGCCGGAAATATCGATGGCGTTCGCGGCTCCCGCCATGAAGGCGAATGCGACCGCCGCGCCTGCGGCGCGCTTGAAACAGGTCGAAATCATACGCTGGTCTCTTTTCGGCTTGAGAAAGCTGCGGTGGCGGCATGGCCGCCATCAGGCCGTGTTCTAGAAGCGGCCGGCAAGAGTTTGATGACAGTTACATGAATTTTTGATGACAGTTTTAAACCATTATAAACAGTGCTTTAGTTTGACGCCCCGGTGTTCTCCCCGCTTTCGGAGGCCGGTAAAATGACGCGGAAACGCGATCCCTCGCCGACGCGGGAGTCGATGGAGAGCCGGCCGTGATGGCGCAGGACAATATGTTTGACGATTGCGAGACCCAGTCCGGTGCCGCCCCGCGCGCGACTGGCGCCGGCGTCGACGCGATAGAAGCGCTCGGTGAGCCGGGGAATGTGTTCGGGCGCGACGCCGGGGCCATGGTCGCGCACCGCGAAGGTTGCGAAGGCCCCGTTTTTTTTGAGAGAGACTTCGATCGGGCGATCGCTCCCGGCGGCGCGGCCGTATTTGAGCGCGTTCTCCACGAGATTTTCGACGATGCGGGCGAGCTCGTCGCGGTCGCCCGGCACGATGACATTGGGTTCGAGGTCGACTGCGAGCGCGGCGTCGTTATCGCCGGTCATCGGCGCCAGCGTATCGAGAATATGAGCGACAAGCATGGTCATGTCGACCGGCGTCGACGGCCGTAGATGCAAATGCTGTTCGATCCGCGACAGCGATAGCAGATCGTCGACAAGCCGCGCCATGCGTTCTGTCTGTTCGCGCATGATGCGCAGAAACTTATCCCGCGCCGCGACGTCGTTTTTTGCGGGACCCTGCTGGGTTTCGTCGAAACCCTGCAGCGAGGCGAGCGGCGTGCGCAATTCATGACTGGCGTTGGCGACGAAATCGACGCTCATGCGTTGGTCGCGATGCGCTTCGGTCAGATCGCGCAGACTGATCAGCGCGGCGGCGGCGTAACCTTCGATACGCAGTGGCGCGACATGGGCCTCGAACCAGCGCTCGACGGCGGTTTTTTCCGCCCACTCGGTCTTTTCGGCGCCGCCGCCCGCCAGAACCCGGGCTGTGGCGTCGAGCAAATCCGGCGCGCGCAGACTGCGCGAAAGCGGTTCACCGATGCGCATGGCTGGCGCGAAGTCGCGCGCGGCGCTGTTGGCGGCGACGATATGTGTGCCGGCGTCGATAATAAAGACGGGTTCGGACAGGGCGTCGATGACCGGGGCCAGCAAATCCCCCGCATGATCGCGCCAGGACGGACGTTGCATTGGGGCGCCTCTTTGCGGTTGGTCGGCGATTGATCCCGTGAGCGACGATGGGCGCCAGTTCCCGATCACCGCGAGCGCTCCTCGACGAACCGTGCGATCGCGTCGCGAAGCGCGGGCCAGCGTCGCGCGCCCTCGTCGGCTCCCAACGCAGCAAGCGCGAGGATGAAGGGCAGGAAATAATAGATGGCGCGAAAAAGAAGAAGCGCGGCGAGCAGTCTTTCGTGCGGCGCGCCCGGCAGGGCGTGCAGCATTGTCGCTTCAAAGACGCCAATGCCGCCGGGCGTATGACTCGCGACGCCCAGCACGCAGGCGAAAATATAAACCGCGACGAAGGCGGTGAAATCGAGGTCGATCGCCGGCGGCAGCAGCGCATAGAGCGCCGCCGCCGCTGCGCACAGATCGGCGGCGCCAACGCAAATCTGCAGGATTGCGGCGCCGGGTCCCGGCAGTTCGAAGGCATGGCCGCGAATACGCAACTGGCGCGGCTCCAGCGCCACCCAGACGCAATAGGCGACGACTCCGGCGATCACGACAACGCCCAGAAAAACGTGCAGCAACGCTGGCGCATGGTCCAGCGTCGCGAGCGTCGTCGCCCGCGCGACGAGGCTGTAGCCGAAGGTCATGGCGACGCCGAGCCAGAAGGTCACGCCGGTGATGATCGTGACATTGGCGACCTGGGCCGCGCTGAGGGGGGCGCGCGCATAGACCCAGTAACGCACCGCCGCGCCTGTAATGACGGGAAATCCGAGATTGAAGGAGACGGCGTAGCTTGCGAAAGAAGCGAGTGCGATCACACGGTAGCGAACCCGCACGCGGATCCGCGACAGCGCCGAGGCGTCATAGCCGGTCAGGGCTGTGTAGGACAGGATGGTGAATAGCAATGCGGCGGCGATCTGGCCGGGGCGGGTTTCGGCCAGCGCTGCGGCGATGTCGCTGAAGCGCGTGTGCGACAGCGTATCGCCGATAATGACGAGCGCCACGGTGAAGAGACCGAGGCTGAGGAGCGCGCCAATAATCCCGCGTGCGCCATTCGGAAACCGGCGACCGATTTTTTCGGTCAGGCTTGGCTGCGCCGGCGCCGTCAGTGTCGGATCGAGTTCTTTTTCCATTCGTCTTTCGGGGTGGCGCGCGCGCAGGAAGCCGCGTCGACTGCGACAACAGGAGTTCCGCCTGACTTTCGTGTCGGCTGAATGACGCTTCGCCATTTACTGTGGGAGGGGGCGGCGAGCCGGTCAAGCGCACGCCCGCGCCGCGCCCTGGCGATCGCCGGTTCAGGAGAGACCCTGGACGAGCCAGCGCGGCGGCGTTGTCGATGCGCCATAAAGCCCTTCCCGGAAGAGCCAGAACAGCCGACCTTGCCGATCCCGCGCGTAGAAATAGTCCCGCGTTGCGGAACGGATCTCCCCGTCGCGTCCATTCGCCCACCATGGCGGTGCGATCCGTTCGGGTCCCTCATAGGCGACGATCTCGTGCAGGGCGCGT
>CAZJAY010000015.1:0-6812 GCA_964543915.1 uncultured Methylocystis sp.
TGCGCCGCGCCGCAAATCGGTCATCTCTGCGGCGGATGACGCGATTTGACCCCGACTGACGCGAGGCGCGCTCCGACATGACCCGATCCGACCGCCCGCGATCGGCGCCCAGGCCATGGGGCCGGGCCAGATGAGCGCCCCGCCGTCGCCCGCCGCCGGGACGCCCGCGCCAGGGAAAAAATCATTTTTCGGCGCAATCGGGTCCTGGATGCGCGGCGCCTTGACGCGCCTTTGGGCGAAGGAGCTCGATCTCGGCCGAATCGGCATGATGGTCGCACCGCCGGTTCTGGCCTGGGTCTTCTACACGACCTCCTCGGGCATGATCGACATCATGCAGAAGGCGCCGGGCGACGTGATCGGCCTCGCCGGCGCCTTTGTCGCGACATCCGCCATCCTGATCATGCTGGCGGCGACATCCTGGTCGCTCGGAGCCGATCTCGCCGCGCTGATCGCCCGGCGGCGCATGGCGCGCGAACGGATGATCATCAAGACGCTTGTGACGGCGGTCGTGTTCCTGTTTGTTTTCTCGATCTCGGCCTTCTTCTCCTTCACCTATTATTACAATAACATATTCAAGCTTTCATCGCGTCGGATCGTCGCCGAAACCCAGCCGATGGAACTCGCTGCGGAAATCGCCCTGCCGGCGCGCAAACAGATCGACGCCAATTACGCCGCCGCTTCGGCGCGTATCGCCGCTGAACCTGGCTACCGCGATTATCTCGACGCGCTCGACGCGCTCGTCGCCACGGCGCGTCAGGCGGGACCGGCCTTGCGCGAGACGATCCTCCGGAATCAGGAGGCGCAACGCGCGAAGATTGACGAGGCGGCGCGCCAGGCCGCGGCCGAACTCGAATCGGCGCGCGCCGCCGCGCGGCAGATGGAGGACGCCCGGGCCGAAATCCTGTCGCTCGAAAAAAGCGCTGCAGAATTCGATGCGATCATCCGCGCCAAACAGGCGGAAATCGACGCGCTTTCAGCCACGGCCCGGCAGGAAGAGCAACTCGCGGTCGACGCCGAACACGGGCTCGACAACAAAGGCGCGGCCTGCGGCCCGAACTGCCATGCGCATCGGGCCAAAGCCGAGGAGGCGCTGAAGCGTCTCGCGGCCATCCGGAAGACGCTGACCGGACCGACCAACGAAAGAACAGCCGCGCTCAGGAAGCGCGACGCACTCGCGGCCAGCCTGATTCCGCTGAAACAGAAGGCCGAAACCGCCGCGACGGTCGCCGGCCGGCCGGCCGCGCGTTTCGATTCGGCGCCGGATCTCGACGCCACCCTGCGCGAGCTGACCGCAATGCGGGATGCGCTTCAGACCGATCCGACCTGGGCGCGCATTCGCGACGCGCGGCCGCTGTGCGAACCGCTTCTCGCGGCTGCGCGACAGGCCGGGGCCGCGCCCGCGACCCTGCCCCGTGATTTCGTTTGCGAACCGCAAGGGCCCGTGCGCGATCTGCTTGCTGGCCGCGACACGCTTCTTGCCGCGCGTGCGGAATTCGATCGCAAATGCGGCATGGAGGCAGGGTTGCGCGACGATCTCGCCGCGATCGTGACACGCATACGCGCCGCGCCATCTTCAGATACGGCGGCGGCGGCCAATGGGCTCAACGCCGCCAAAGCAGCCGTCGACGCCTGCGTTGTCGCCGGCAAGACGGTCGGGCTGACGGACGAGGACGTGCGGGACTTTCTGAAGAAGAGCGACAATTTCCTGCGCGCACACTCCTCCGAACGCAACAAATTCGAGCTGGCGCGCGAGGCGTTCTGGAGCTTCACGCCGGATTCGACCATGGCGATCTGCGTCGCCATGGCGCAGGACGCATTTCTTTTCATCATGAAATTCCTTTCGGAGATTTTCAAAAGGAGTTTCGAGACGCGGGAAAGACGGCAATTCACCGCGCCGATGGATCTCTCCGACGATGAAGACGAAGCGGTCGAGCTTCGCGCCATGAAAGCGCTGCTGCGCGCCGCCCATCCAACCCATGGCGACATGAGCGAAATTGATCCCGCGCATCCGACAATCTCGACGCTGCCGTCGAATGTGCGCGAAAATCTGACGGCAATCCTCAATCGTCTCATACGCGACGAAATTGCCCACGTTGATCGCCGGGGATTCTCGCTTGTCGACAATGTCACGATGGCGCAAATCGAGGCCCGACTTCACGCGGCCCTGAAACCGCGTAGCGGGCGCGCGCTGCGGCTCACGCTCGACGGCGATATCGAAGGCGCGGGGCCGCGCGCGCATTATGCCGATCCAGTCGCGGCCCGCATGCGCCGTCGGCGTCCTTCCGCGCTGGAGCGCTATCTTGCGGCCGAAGACGCGGCGGTGGACAGCGCCAGCCTTTCCGGCTGAGACGGAGACGCGCCGCGCTGTCAGGCCACAGCCGCCAGCGATGAAGCAGGGACCGATGCGTAGCGCAGACAGACGCCCGGCATGGCGCCGCCAAATCCCGAGACGAATGCGATGTCGCGCCAGCGCGGATAGCTCAATGGCAGATATTGCAGGGCGAGGCCGACGACGGCGAGGAAGTCCTTCTCGCTGGCGAACTCCCCGGCCCCAAAGTCCGCCCGCGTATCGCCGTCAATTTCCGCCGCATCGACGAGGAAGGTCAGAACAGCCGATCCGCCGGGCGTATGTTCAAGCATCTGACGGACGCGCGCGGGATCAGGCCGTTGGAACCGCCAGCGGCGCGGCGCTTCGCCGAGCCGGGCCTGCTCGGACTCCTCGCCGCGATCGGGCGCTGCGCGCAGCGCCTGCCCGGCGATGAAAAGGCAGGCTGCCGGATATCGCCGCCAGGCGTCAAAATCCGTTACCCAGACTGCGGACTGCTGGTGCAGGCGTCCGTGTCCGCCCTCGCCGTCCTCCGGACGAAAGCGCGTGCGCGTAAAAGCAAAACTGTCACGGGGACCGGCGCGGCCGACAAGACATCCGACGGCGCGCGCGGCGGCGTCGATCATCCCGGGATGGAGGCGCCGCGCGCCGAGCAGCCGCGCCGGCGACAGCGCGCCGGCAAGCCCGGGATCGATGTCATGCGTCCGACGCGTGACGCGATATCCTTCCGACGCCGCGACGGCCAGATCGTCGCCGTGCGCGAGCTTGCCGTAATGCAATCGACGAAAGATGATCGAAGCCGCAGTTTCGGCGTCGGCATCGAAAACTGTGGCCTGCATCGTCCCGTCCCGGCGATTGAACCGCGATCGACGAATGTTAGCTGCGATTGATTAACCAGGAATTGAGGCGCCGATCCCGTCCACGTCGCGCGCGGCCGCCGCATCGAGCTGCGCGAAAGAAAATGTAAAGGCGCTGTCGAGACCGAGCGCCGCGCAGAGGATCGGCTCCGCGGTCAGAAATGGACGCCAATATTCGCCGCAGGCGCGGGCGCTTTCGATCTGCGCCCGACGAAAACGCTTCTCGCCTGGCTGATGCGGATCGAGATTGGGATTCTGGAATCTCTTTGTGAATCCGTAGGCCGAGCAGACCGTGAAGCGCACGCTGGCCGCGCCGTTTGGCGGCTCAAGCGCGCGCAGCCGATCCAGCCAGCGCGCTGCGCGCAGGGTCTTGCGCAGGACATAGGCCGCAACCGCCGGATCGCAGGCGTAGGTGAAGGCGCCGGGACCCAGCCGCGTGAACAGGCGCTCATATTGCGAGAACGCGACGACAAACCGGCGAAGGTTTTTCTGCGGCGCCAGCGCGAGCCGATCGATCAGCCGCGCGAGCGCCCCGGTCCAGGCGGAATCCTCCAGCCGGACCAGCGGCAGCACGAGCACGATCGCCTCGCAGGCGAGCAACTGGCGGGCGAGCTTGTTCCTGACATCGTCGAGGATCGCGATTTCGGCCCCCTCGGGCGGCGTCGCGATTTCGCCTGCGGAATCGACGATTTCGAGGAGCCACGGTCCGCGGGTCAGAATGGCGGGCGGCGCGTCGCCGTTCACCGAAAGGCGAAAATAATATTCGTAGGTGTCGAGCGTATCGGTGGCGACGCCGGTTTCCGCGAAGTCGCGCTTGAGCCGTGCGTAATCGCCCGCGTCGCCAGCGAAGAAATCCGCAGGTCGCGGCGGCTGCGCATCGCCGCGAAAGACCGCTTCGTCGACCGACTGCAAGGTTGGCCGCAACAGAGGCGAATAGCCGAAGGCGCCCTGGGCGACGCAGTCGGTCAGCGAGGCCAGCAGCGAGGATTTGCCGCCCGATTTCGGACCGACAAGACAGATCGTGATCTTTTCCGTCATGTCCCGCGTTCCCCCGCCATGCGCGTCGTTCCGGCCGCGACAATACAGGGGTCGCCGTCCGGGGCAAGGATGTGCGGAACGCCGCGCAGGCGCGACGGAACCGTCGACGGACCGACGCGGCGCCTCGTCTTCTGCGCGCGGGGGCGCTAGACTGGGGATATGACGGACCACGCAAGACACGGCCACGCCGCCCGGGCGCTGACGCCCGGCCTGACGCCCGCCCGCCGCCGCGCACTGGAGGCGCTTGAGCGCGCCAATCGCCCCGTCGGCGCCTATGAGCTCGCCGATCTCATGGCCGACGCCTCGGGCAAACGGCCAGCGCCCGTTTCGGTCTATCGGGCGCTGGCCTTTCTGCTGGATAATGGCCTCGCTCACCGCCTCGAATCGAAAAACGCGTTCGTCGTCTGCGGCCACGCCCATGCGGCCGGAGAGCCGATCGTGTTCCTGATCTGCGAGGCGTGCGGCGACGTGGCCGAGGCTACGTCGCCCGACCTCGCCCGGGATCTTGCGGCGCTCACGGCGGCGGCGGACTTCCGCGCCCGCACCCGGGTCGTCGAGATCGCCGGCCGCTGCGCCCGCTGCGCGGACGGCCAGGACGGGCGCGCGGCGTGATTCCGGTTCCAATTTCGTTCCGTTTCGGCTAAAGACGCCGCATCGCAACACAGATTGACGCCCGTCGACCTCCCGCGCGGAGGACGCGCCGCCACGCCCCGGACCTCCCTGAAATGAAGCTGCGCAACATCGCCATCATCGCCCACGTCGACCACGGCAAGACCACGCTGGTCGATCGCCTCCTCCAGCAGTCGGGCGCCTTCCGCGAGAATCAGAGGGTCGCCGAGCGCGTGATGGATTCGAACGATCTCGAAAATGAGAGCGTCATCACTATTCTCGCCAAGGCGACGTCGGTGGTCTGGAAGGATGTGCGCATCAATATCGTCGACACGCCCGGCCATGCCGATTTCGGCGGCGAGGTGGAACGCATTCTCTCCATGGTCGATGGCGCCATCGTTCTCGTCGACGCGGCCGAAGGTCCGATGCCGCAGACGAAATTCGTTGTCGGCAAGGCGCTGAAGATCGGCCTGAAGCCCATCGTCTGCATCAACAAGGTCGACAAACCGGACGCCCGCGTCTCCGAAGTCGTCAACGAGGTTTTCGATCTCTTCGCCGCGCTCGACGCGACCGACGAGCAGCTCGATTTCCCGATCATCTACGGCTCCGCCAAGCAAGGCTGGATGGCGGACGAGCCGGATGGCCCGAAGGACGATTTCGCGCCGCTGTTCGATCTCGTGCTCAGACATGTGCATGAGCCGGTCGTGCAGGAAGGCGGCTTCCGCATGCTCGGCACACTGCTCGAGGCAAACCCCTATCTCGGCCGCATCATCACCGGCCGCGTATTTTCGGGAAGCGTGAAGCCCAACCAGCCGGTCCGCGTGCTGGATCGCGAGGGCAAGGTCGTCGAACAGGGCCGCGTCTCGAAAATTCTCGCCTTCCGCGGCATTGAGCGCCAGCCGATCGAGGAAGCCGAGGCGGGCGACATCGTCGCCATCGCCGGAATGGAAAAATTCAACGTCGCCGATACGCTCTGCGGCCTTGATGTGAACGAGCCGCTTCAGGCGCAGCCCATCGATCCGCCGACGCTCTCCATGACCTTCCTCGTCAACGACAGTCCGCTCGCGGGCACGGAGGGCGATAAGGTCACGAGCCGCATGATCCGCGCCCGCCTGTTCAAGGAGGCCGAGGGCAATGTCGCGCTGCGCGTCGAGGATGCGCCGATGGGCGACGCGTTCATCGTGTCGGGACGCGGCGAACTTCAGCTTGCGATCCTCATCGAGACGATGCGCCGCGAAGGCTTCGAAATCGGCGTATCGCGTCCCAAGGTCGTGTTCAAACGCGGCGAAGGCGATGAGATCCTCGAACCGATCGAGGAAGTCGTGATCGACGTCGATGAGGAGCACAGCGGCGTCGTCGTGCAGAAGATGGCTGAGCGCAAGGCCGAGATGATCGAGATGAAGCCTTCGGGCGGCAATCGCCTGCGGCTTGTGTTCCATGCGCCGACGCGGGGCCTCATCGGCTATCAGGGCGAATTGCTCACCGATACGCGCGGCACCGCGATCATGAACCGTCTTTTCCACGAATATGCGCCCTATAAGGGCGATATCCAGGGCCGGCGCAACGGCGTGCTGATCTCCAACGACTCCGGCGAGGCCGTCGCCTACGCCATGTGGAAGCTGGAGGATCGCGGGCCGATGATGATCGAGCCGGGCTGGAAGGTCTATCGCGGCATGATCGTCGGCGAACATACGCGCGACAATGATCTCGAAATCAACGTGCTGAAGGGCAAGCAGCTCACCAATATCCGCACCCAGTCGAAGGACGAGGCGGTGCGCCTGACGCCGCCGATCCAGATGACGCTGGAGAAGGCGCTCGCCTATATCGAGGACGACGAACGCGTGGAAGTGACACCGAAATCGATCCGCCTGCGCAAGGTCTGGCTTGATCCCAACGACCGCAAGAAATACGGCAAGGCGAAAGCCGGCGCGCTGGTGGAATAAGGGCGGGGCGGCGGGCCACGATCGGGGCGGATTGCTTCC
>CAZJAY010000015.1:6912-14886 GCA_964543915.1 uncultured Methylocystis sp.
CGCGCTGGTGGAATAAGGGCGGGGCGGCGGGCCACGATCGGGGCGGATTGCTTCCTCCCTCACGCGACGCTCTTCGCGCGCCCCCCCTCGTCCGCGAGGGGAGAGGGGGCTATCCCCGACCACGCCGCTTTTTCCTTCTCCCCTCGCGGGATAAGGTGGCGCAAAGCGCCGGATGAGGGGACGCGGTCCGGTTATCCCCGCGCTGTTCAGCCCCCGGCCAGCGCGTCGCGCAGCGCCTGTAAATCTTCCGGCAAGTCGCTCTCGAAGAGCATTTCCTCGCGCGTAAGCGGGTGCTCGAAGCCGAGCGTCGCGGCGTGCAACGCCTGGCGGCCCAGATTCTCCACCGCCGCCCGCGCGGCTTCCGTCAATTTCGCGGTTTTGGTTTTGAACCCTGCGCCATAGGTCGCATCGCCGATCAGCGGATGGCCGATATGGGCCATATGCACGCGAATCTGATGGGTGCGGCCGGTCTCAAGCTGGCATCGGATCAGCGCGGCGACGCCATAATCCGCCACCTTCTCCCAATGGGTGATGGCCTCGCGTCCGCGCGCTTCCGGCACCACGGCCATCTTCTCGCGCTGGATCGCGTGCCGGCCAAGAAAGGTTTCGACGGTCCCATGGGCGCGGTCCGGCACGCCCCAGACGAAAGCGAGATATTCGCGGGTCAGCGAGAGGGTGCGCCCATGGTCGGCGAACAACGCCGCGAGCCGATGATGCGCGGCGTCCGTCTTCGCGACGACGAGCAGGCCGGTCGTATCCTTGTCGATCCGATGGACGATGCCGGGCTTGCGCACGCCGCCGACGCCCGAGAGGCTTTCGCCACAATGAGCAACGAGCGCGTTGACCAGCGTGCCGGTCTCATGGCCGCTCGCGGGATGGACGACGAGCCCGGCCGGCTTGTCGATGACAATAAGCTGATCGTCTTCATAGACAACGTCGAGCGCAATGGCCTCGGGAGCCGGCTCCGCAGGGGCCGGCGGCGGCACATCGAGCGAGACGACGTCGCCGGAGGCGATTTTCTTCGCCGGATCGCGCGTCGCGACGCCGCCCACCGCCGCCCGGCCGTTTTCGATCAAAGCCTTGATCCGGCTGCGGGAAATGTGGGCGGCGACAATCTCGGGCGCGGCCGCGAGGAAGCGGTCGAGGCGCGCGCCGGCCGCCTCCGGCGAGGCAATCAGCGCAAAACGATCGCCGGTCGGATCGGGCGCCGGCGCGGCGATTTGTTGTGGTTCTTTGGCGGACATCAGCAACTTCTTTCGCCGGAGCGATCCTCTATGATAATCCGATAGGCACAACGCCGACGAACAAGGCGCTTTCCGCGATGGGCGAACGCCATCCTAAACTTTCCCGCCTTCTTGATGCGGCTCCGCTGGAGGGTGCGCCAATCAGGGACAGAACGTCGCCCTTCTGCGCGGTCATCGGCGCGGGACCCGCTGGCCTCTTTGCTGCGGAAACGCTGGCGCGCGCCGGCGCGCGCGTGACTGTCTATGAGCACAGGCCGAGCCCGGCGCGCAAATTTCTGATGGCGGGGCGCGGCGGTCTCAATATCACGCACAGCGAAAACCTCGATCGTTTTATTTCCCGCTACGGGGCAGGCGCGAAGCGTATTGGGCCTTTTATCCGGGCATGGCCGCCGCAGGCGCTCCGGGATTTCTGCGCCGACCTTGGCGAGGAGACCTTCGTTGGCTCCAGCGGCCGGGTGTTTCCGGCGAGTTTCAAGGCGTCGCCGCTGTTGCGCGCCTGGCTCGCCCGGCTCTCCCGTCTCGGCGTGACCATCGCGACCCGCCATGCTTTCGTGGGTTTTGTCGGGGACGGCGTGTTGCGTCTGAAGGGACCCGACGGCGGCGACATCATCCGGGCGGTCGACGCGACGGTGCTGGCGCTGGGCGGCGCGTCATGGCCGAGGCTCGGGTCGGACGGCGGCTGGACCGAAGCGCTCGCCGCCGAGGGCGTCGTCATCCGGCCGTTGCGTCCGTCGAATTGCGGCGCGCTGATCGACTGGAGCCCGATCTTTCGTGGCGATTTCGAAGGTCAGCCGATCAAAAACGTCCTGTTGCGCCATGGCCCTGTCGCCGTTCGCGGCGACATGGTCGTGACGCGTTCCGGGATCGAGGGCGGGCCGGTTTATGCGCTTTCTTCCCGGCTGCGCGACGCGGTCGAGGCGGATGGCGAAACATTCCTCCTTGCCGATCTGCGTCCGGATACGGCCGTTGACTGTCTGGCGCGGAAGCTGTCGCGACGCCCGCCCAAACAATCGCATGCGACGTTTCTGCGGCGCGCGGGTCTCACGCGCGTCGAGATCGGCCTGCTGCGCGAGGCGCGGCCACAGGGACTGCCACGCGAGTCCGAGGCGCTGGCGGAACTGATCAAAAACGCGCCGCTTCGGGTGCGGGGCGTGGCGGGTCTGGAACGCGCCATATCAACCGCCGGCGGCGTGTCGTTCGACGAAGTCGACTCGGGGCTCATGCTGCGCAAGCTGCCAGGCGTGTTCGTCGCGGGGGAGATGCTCGATTTCGATGCGCCGACGGGCGGCTATCTCCTGCAGGCCGCCTTCGCCACCGGACGTGCGGCGGGCGTCGGAGCCGCCCGCTTCCTTGGCTTGCGCGCGGCTGACGCGCCGTCGGTCGTGACGCCTCAGACGGGCTTGTCGCCGCGCCATGCGCCGAACGGCCGCGCGGCTGCAGAATCAAATAAATACAGCGTATAGACCTCGGGCTCGCCCGTCTCCATGCCCGGCGCGCCAACCGGCATGCCCGGCGCAGCGACGCCGGCAACCTTCGGCCGTTCGTCGCACAACTGCCGGATCGCCCGGGCCGGCACATGGCCCTCGACGAGATAGCCGTCGATCTCCGCTGTATGGCAGGAATGCATATCGCGGGGCACGCCGAGGCGCGCCTTGACGGCGTCCATGTCCGTTTCGACGATTTCCTCCACCTCGAAGCCGTCCGCGCGCATGCGTTTCGCCCAGGCGCCGCAGCAACGGCAGGTCGCGCTGCGATGAACGATCATTTTGCCGGCTTCGGCGCGCGCCGCGCCGGAAGCGAAGGCGAGCGCCCCGAGTGCGATCAGGCTTTCCCGGCGCGTGATTGATTTGCAGGACATGCGGTCGTCTCCCTTCGACGAGGCGTTCCTGACGATATAGGCGCGCGCGGCGCGGCGCGCACGTTTCCTCGCGCGAAGAAGCGGCCTATGTTGACTGCCATGTTGCCCTCCCCGTTCTGGACCGACCTGTCGCTGCGCGATTTTCGCGCCCATTCCGCGCATGACATGTCGCGGGTCGTCGCCGTTCTGCCGGTCGCAGCCGTCGAGCAGCATGGTCCGCATCTGCCGCTCGGCGTCGACGCCATGATCATGGATGGCTGCATCGCCCGCGTCGTCGCACGTCTGCCAGCCGATCTCGACGCGGTTTTCCTGCCAACCCAGAGCGTGGGCGTTTCGACCGAACACATCGCATTTCCGGGCACGCTGACGCTCGCGCCGGAAACCGCCGCGCGCCTTCTCGGCGATATCGCGGCGAGCGTGGCGCGCGCCGGGGTTCGCAAGATCGTGCTGATGAATTCGCATGGCGGCAATTCGGCGCTGATTTCGCAGACCGCGCTCGACCTGCGCGCGCGCCTCGGGATGCTCGCCGTCACCTGTTCCTGGGCCCGTTTCGGCTATCCGGACGGTTTGTTCGATCCGCACGAACAGCAATTCGGCATCCATGGCGGCGCGATTGAAACATCGCTGATGCTGGCGTTCCGTCCTGACCTTGTCGACATGACGCGGGCGCGCGATTTCGGCTCCGCCGCCTGCGATATGGCGCGCGATTTCACCTGGTTGCGGGCCGATCGACCGGCGGGGTTCGGCTGGATGGCCCAGGATCTCTCGCCCTGCGGGGCGATGGGCGACGCCACCGAAGCCTGCGCCGACAAGGGCGCCGCTGTCGCCGATTATTGGGCGGACGCCTTAGTCGCATTGCTGCGCGACGTGGATCGCTTCGATCTCGCGCGTTTGCGCGCCGAGTGATCCGGACGGAGCGCGTCGTCAGGGCCGTCGTAGCCGCTCGACCGCGAGGCCGACATATTCGCGAAACGCGATATTGAGTTCGTCGAGATGGCGGGCGAGGTCCCAGTAAACGTCGGCCCCGAAATAGCTGTAGCGAAAATCGGTCGGCCATGGCGTCAGATTGCGCCACCCGGCGGCCTCGAAAATCGAGAGGGCGCGCGGCATGTGATAGGCGCTGGTCACGATCGCCCATTTCTCCCCGGGCCCCGGATGCGCCAGCGCAAGCGCAAATTCGGCGTTTTCCCGCGTATTGCGGGATCGATCCTCAAGCAGCAGCCGGGCAGGATCGAGGCCATGTTCGGGGAAAAACCGCGCCGCGACGGTCGCGCCTGCCGGTTCGGCGTGCGCCAGCTTGCCGCTGCCGCCCGTGAACAGAATGCGCGCCTCCGGGAAACGGCGGGCAAGCCGTAACGCTTCGGTGAAGCGCTCGGCCGCCTGATTAAAATGTGTCTGGTCGAAGCGCTCCGTCAGCGTCGGCTCCTCGCCGCCGCCAAGCACGATGACGCCGGCGAGCGGCCCATCGATGGGCGGATTGGCCGGATAGCGCGCTTCCAGCGTGGCAAGCACAAGTCCGCCGATGGGCAGAAATGTCATCAACACGGCGAACAGCGCCGTCGGCGCGAGCGCGACGAGCGCCAGACGATGTCGCCCCGTCGCAAGCGCGGCCGTCCCGATCACAAGGCCGATGAGCAGCCAGTCGCCGGGCGCCGCCAGCGGCCAGAGGATTTTCGAAAGGATGAAGTAAATCGCTGCTCTCCCGTCGCAGGACCTTGATCCGCGCAGCAGTCGCACGGCCCACATTTGCGGCGCAAGCGTCGATCGAGGCGTCGCCTGAAGCGACGGGATTATCGCGCCTTGCGATCAGGAAGCGCATTTATCCCGCGCCGGCTCCTGATTGTCATTCCCGATCGGCTCCAGCGCGTTTCTGACGCTCTCGCGGAATTGGGCGAAACTATAGGGTTTATTGAGGAAGTCCGTCGCGCCGGAGGCATAGGCCTGCTGAAGGTAATATTGCGACTCATTGCCGGTGTTGAGAATGAACGGGATGTTGCGCGTCGAAGCTTCTCCGCGCACTTCCTCAAGCAATTCGCGACCCGTCATCAACGGCATATCCCAGTCGCTAACGATCAGATCCGGCGTGTGGGCATCGAGCCAGTCGAGCGCATCGAGCGCATTGCAGAATAACCGCACTTCCGAGAAGCCGACTTTCCTGAGCATCAATCCAACCGATTCAAGGAAAACAGGATCGTCATCCACAGCGATGGCGCAACGCATATTTGACATGAAACGCTCCACTCATTTGATGAATGGACGAAACCAGAAAGCGCGCCACGGTTCAACGAAAGCTCGTGGACAGGCCAGGCAAGACCTTCCCGCGACCTGTAAAATTTTAGATGATTGCAACGGCGGACGCATCTATTGGCGGTCGCTTCATCATGCGTTAACCGCTTTCGACGGGGCGTCAGACGACAGGGAAATGCGCAATCCGCACAAAAAAGGCCGGAAACATTGCGTTTCCGGCCCGACTCGCGCGATGTTCCCGCATCAGAACAGATGCGGCTCTTGGTTGTAGTATTTCTTGAAGCTGAACGGGGCGAGCTGCGCGCGACAGGCCTTGCTGACCTGGTTGATATGTTGCTGGAGGCATTCCTCCATCTCGTGCTGCCACATAATGTCGTCATTGCAATATTTCGCCGCGTCCGGGCCGCAGGCGGTGATTTCGGCGGCGCCGCCTTCGCCGACCGTGCCCGCCCATGCCGGCGCCGTCGACGAAAAGGCCAGCGCCAGCGCGCCCGCAATCGAAACAGTCCTGATCTTGCGCATAACTTCCCTCCGTTTCAGGAGCCCGGACGATGCCGTAGCTCCCTGTCACAAACAAGCGGCCTCGTGGTCAGAAACCTGGATGCGGTTCTTCCTGGTAATATTGCCGGAAATCGGTCGCGGCCATATGCGCGCGGCAGGCGGGTCGCAACTGACCCATATGCTCCTGCAGACAATTCTCCATCTCGAACAGCAGAAGCGTGCTGCCGCCACAAAAGCGGCGCACATCCGGCAGGCAATCGTAGAGCTCTTCGCCGCCGTCGTTATCGGTGTTTTCCGAATATGAGTGCTGCTGGGCGGAGGCCGGCGCGGCGCCCGCCAACAAGGCGAACAAAAGCATTCCCTGAAAAATTCTTGTCACGCGTTTCTCCTTGTTTTTGTCGAAAGCTCTGAAGCGCAGGATCACGGACACTCCTTGAAGCCGCTGTCGCGGCAGCGCGCCGCAAGCTCTTTTATCTTCGGCAACTCCTCCGGCAGGAGCGTTTTTTCAGACATGTCGCGCAGATTTTTACGCTCGTCGGCGGTAAAGGATTGCGACTCGGTTGCCAGATAGGTCCACACGGCGCCGCGCAGCACGTCGCGGGGAAACCCCTTGCCAAGCGCATACATGGTGCCGACGTTCAGCTGCGCATCGGGATCGCCCTGTTTCGCTGCAAGCAACATCCACTTCGCCGCCTCTTCAAAACTCTGCGGAACGCCTTCGCCGTCGGCGAACATGGTCGCGACCCCAAGCTGCGCCGCGGCGACGCCCTGACCGGCGGCGGCGAGCAGCCATTTCATTGCGAGGGCGTTATCCCTGGCGACGCCCTGGCCCTCGAGATACATTGCGCCGAGATTATATTGCGCGGCGGGGAAACCTTTTTCGGCGGCGGCTTTCGTCCATTTCACGCCATCGGCGGCTTTTTCGGCGCCGCCCTTGCCCGAGAGATAGAGGGCGCCCAGTTCCGCCTGCGCGCGCGCCTCGCCTTTTTCGGCAAGAGGCAAAAGCAATTTAATTGCAGCGGCCGCATCGCCGCGCCGGTTCGCCGCCGCGACGTCGTCAAAGACATCTGCCTGCGCCGGCGCGCCCGTCAAAAAGACGCCGAAGAAAAATACAATGCCGAGCCATCCTGTTTTCATCGTCATGATCCCGATCGCGCGGGTCTGCGCCGTTGATTTATCGTACAGGCGAGAGGCGCCGGATTTTTCCGGCGCCTCCTGTGATTTCTCTCTCCCGCATCCGGATCAATATTTTGCGACAACCGGCGAGGCGGAGGGGTTGAGGTTGATGTGATAGTTCACGCCGGCGCGCACGAGATTGCCCGTCGTCCGACCATTGATCGTCGAGGCGGTCCAGGCGGATGAGAGGCCCGTGCCCGGGAGAGCGAAGGTCGAACCCCGAAGCCGCGTCGCGAAGCTATTCACGTCGAGATTGGAGCTGCCGAGATCGTAATAGAGATATTCGACTTTGGCCGACCAGTTCTGCATGAACATCCATTCCACGCCGCCGCCGCCGGTCCAGCCGACCTGGACGTTGGAGTAATTGGCGTTGCCGGTCGCGATCGCCTGGCCGACGCCGGCCGCGTTAAAGATATATTGCGACAGGTTGACGTTATAGTTGACGTCGCCATAGGCCAGACCGCCGGTGCCGTAGACGAGCAGGGTCGGGTTGACGAGATAGCCGACGCGGCCGCGCACGGTGCCGAAGAAGTTCATATTCCCGTTGGCGCCCAGATTGTTCCACAGCGATCCGCCGGCCGGATTTCCGGTCGCCCAGAGGTTGTTCACCACGCGCGATTTGCTGCCGGTGACGACAACGCCCTGAATATCGGCCTCGAAACCGAAGATCAGATTATTGTTCATCAGGCCGGGCTGCCAGTTGTAACCAAGCTGGCCGCCGCCGATGAAGCCATTGGTGCTGCCGATGTTCAGCGGGCCATTCAGCGATGTCGTGTAGATCGCATTCGCTTGATTGGCGGAAAGATCTGAGTCGAGCGGATAGGTCGAGATCTGCGCCGAACCACTGTTCGACCAGATGCCGCCGGCGTTGAGGCCGATATAGAAGCCTTTCCACATGGCCGGCGGCGGGAGCGGGGCCGGCGGCGCCTTTGTCGTGGCGAGATCGGC
>CAZJAY010000016.1:0-14807 GCA_964543915.1 uncultured Methylocystis sp.
CACGGACATAAGGGCGAATTCATCAAGATCACCTGTCATGGCAAACCTGTTGCCACGCTGGTGTCGCTCGACGTCGCGGAAATCGCCATCAAAGCGATCGGGCGCAATGACGTCAGTCTTGTCGACTACCTCAGAACCTTTCCCGGCGGCGAATTCGCGTGCAATCGTTCCCCGTCCCGGGATGTCGAGGGCCTCGAACAAAGAGAGTGAACGGCCTGAGTGGACCAGAGAATTGTCGCCTTTCGGCGTTGCGTTCAGGGCCCTGGCGGAGACCAGTTTTACGAAAGGCGCCCGAGCATTTGCTCTTCAGCGTTTCTTCCGTGCAGCTGCCAGCTCGTCCCGACAGACCCGTTCGAGGTCAAACAGATCTTCACGCGCGAGCTTCCACATGATCGCCGGAGCGATGGTCTCGTAGTTGTGACGCAGCACGTTGCCGATGCCGGCGACTTTTTTCCACGGAACATCGGGATGGCGCGCTTTTGGTTCGTCGGTCAATCGACTGCTGGCTTAGGAAATAATTTCGACACCACGTTCGACCAGCCACGGCTTCTCCCAATCCGCCTCAAAAGCGCCCACGGGCATCTCGCCGAGGACAAGGCGCACACGCTCGATCGCTTCGATGATATCCGTGAGTGGCGGCGTCACATTTTTCATTTAATGAGGACTAAAACACGCGCACGGCGGCGTCTTCGATAGAATGGCGCAGCACTTTATGGAGGCTGTCGCGCGTCATGATGTCTGCCTTGCACCCAAGAATATTTCTGGCGTATTCCTTTACATCCATCAGCTCGAATAGGCCGAACTTACCCTTTTGGTAATCGAAGAAGAGATCGACGTCGGAATCGGCGTTAGCATCCCCCCGCACCGTGGACCCAAAAAGGTACAGTCGGTCGACGCCAAGAAGCTTGAATTCAGCTTCATGAGCCCTCAGACGGTTTATCGCTTCTTCGCATTTCATGGACTGTGTTTAGCAGATTTTTTGATCTGATTCTACGTCTCTGCCTCGAGCTTGACGCTTCCCCTGGATCGGCGGCCTCCCGGTGGGGGCCAGCATGCGAGGCAACACCGCGACCGCCATCGAAGGCCAGTTAGACCTTGCGGTCCCTGACCTCGATAAACAGAGCGCACTGTCCTTCGACGCGCTCACCGAGGACGATCCCCATGGCTGTCGCTACGACGTCGCCGATGGCATGATCCGTGTGACACGTCCTTGCGCGCGGCAAGCTGTTATGGACTTCGGGCGTTAACAACTGTCGCTCTGTCGAGATCACGGCGCGTTCCTGAAGCTTTGGGATCTCGCAGTTCGCAATCTCCCCGCTGATGGGCGGACCGATAGGAATCGGCGGAGCGTTCAGCGCCACAGCAGCTTGCGATCGCACATTTGCCAGATGCCTGGATCGCTTCGCCGACACGGTCAACTTCAGTGGCTTGAAGCTGCCAACGCCTCTTCGAGAGCACGCCGTGACGCCCTCCAGAATTACACCGGCACGGCAGAAGAAATTACATCTGCCACTGCGGATGTGACCCGCGAATTCGATTATTCGCGCCAGCGTTTCTATTCCTGCGATCTGCAATAATCTACCTTTTATCGCTGCTCTCATCTCATTATCTCCTGAAGCTTTCGAGCCATGGAGACGACGTCTTGCCCACCACCAAAATTCATTGGGGCCAGATTTTTGTTGTCTTCGCGATTGTGCTTTTGTCGCTCTGGACTGCGACGCAATGGACGGCGTGGCGTCTGGGCTTCCAGTCGGAACTGGGGCAGCCCTGGTTCAAAGTTCTGGGTCTTGCGGTTTATTTCCCTCTGATCTTCTTCTGGTGGTGGTACGCGTTCGACGCCTATGCGCCCGATATTTTCCTCGAAGGCGGAGCCATCGCCGCATCCGGGTCATTTTTCTCGATCATCGCCGCGATCGCCCTTTCTGTCTGGCGAGCGCGGGAAGAGCGGGAAGCCGAAACCTATGGCTCCGCGCGCTGGGCGACCGCGACAGAAATCAAATCGGCCAGACTGACCGGCGCAAATGGCGTGGTGCTGGGAAAGTTCGGACGCGATTATCTTCGCCATGACGGCCCGGAGCATGTTTTGTGTTTTGCGCCGACCCGGTCCGGCAAGGGCGTCGGCCTTGTCGTTCCGTCGCTTCTTGCCTGGCCAGGTTCCGCGATCGTTCACGACATCAAGGGCGAGAACTGGACGCTGACCTCGCGCTTTCGCGCCAGCTTCGGTCAGGCGCTGCTGTTCGATCCGACAAATCCGGCGTCGAACGCCTACAACCCGCTTCTCGAAATCCGGCGGGGCCCCTCCGAGATACGGGACGTCCAGAATATTGCGGACGTTCTGGTCGACCCCGAAGGATCGCTCGACCGGCGCAATCATTGGGAGAAGACCAGCCATTCCCTGCTCGTCGGCGCCATTCTGCATGTGCTTTACGCGGAAGAAAACAAAAGCCTCGCGGGCGTCGCCAATTTTCTTTCGGACCCGACGCGCGATATCAGGACGACGCTCGACCGGATGATGCAGACGCCGCATCTGGGGCCAAACAGGCCACATCCGGTTGTGGCTTCCGCCGCGCGGGAACTGAAGAATAAATCGGAGAATGAATGTTCGGGCGTTCTCTCGACGGCGATGTCGTTTCTCGGTCTCTATCGCGATCCGATCGTCGCCGAAACGACATCGCGCTGCGACTGGCGCATTTCGGATTTAACGTCGAGAGAGCGGCCAACAACCCTTTACATCGTCATCCCACCCTCTGACATCAGCCGCACCAGGCCTTTGATCCGGCTCATGCTGAACCAGATCGGGCGACGGCTGACGGAGGATCTGGAGGCCAAACACAAGCGTCATCGCCTGTTGCTGATGCTCGATGAGTTTCCGGCGCTCGGACGTCTCGATTTCTTCGAAAGCGCGCTTGCCTTCATGGCCGGATACGGGATCAAGGCGTTCCTGATCGCCCAGTCCCTCAATCAGATCGAGAAGGCCTATGGCGCGAATAACTCAATTCTGGACAATTGCCATGTTCGCGTGAGCTTTGCGACCAACGACGAACGCACGGCCAAACGCGTCTCGGACGCGCTCGGCATGGCGACGGAAATCCGCGCCATGAAGAATTACGCCGGCCATCGTCTTTCGCCCTGGCTTGGCCATTTGATGGTGTCGCGTTCGGAAACGGCGCGCCCGTTACTGACGCCCGGCGAGATCATGCAACTGCCGCCAGACGAAGAAATCGTCATGACGGCCGGAACACGGCCGATCCGGGCGAGGAAGGCGCGGTATTACGAAGATCCGCGTCTTATGGCCCGCATCCAGAAGCCATTGCCGCCCGTCAGGGAGCCGTTTCCGGAGAGAACTGCGGACAGCTGGTTGACGCGCAGGGCCGAACCGGCGCCAGCGCCAGGAGCCGGCGACAATGCGGAGGCGACGTGGGAAGCGTCATCGGACGATGGCGGGCGCGCGCTTCGCCCGGAATTCGACGCGGGCGTAAGGCTCGACGATGATGCTCATCTTCCGGAGAAACAAAACGAATTCGCCGTCTTCGAGGCCGATGTTCGTTCTACCGCCCGGAAAACGCGCATGATCGACAATCGCATGGCGTCAATCGCCCGTCAGGCGGATCTCGATCGCGATAATCCTTCAAACCAATAGGACAACCATGACCGCGAGGCTTTGTCTGCGTCTTTCTCCAAAGACGATCGCCGCCATTTGCGAACTGGCCGCTATTAAAAAAATCACGAGAGCCGCCGTCGTCGAAACGGCAGTGATGTCGCTGATATCGCCCGACCATCATGATCGGCGCGAGGCGGCGATTTCGCGCCGGCTTGATCGGCTGATCCGGCAAAACGAGAGGCTGGAAAGAAACCTGGCGATTACGTCCGAAGCTTTGACGCTGTTTATCCGGTCGTGGCTGACCGCTTCGCATCCGATCCCGCCCGAGGCGCTGGCGGCGGCGCAGGCCAAAGGACGCGAACGCTATGAAAATTTTATCGACGCGCTCGCGCAGCGTCTGCATCAGGGCAAATCGCTTGCAACGGAAATCCCCGAAGACGTCTTTCCGGCAAGCCAGAATCGCTTTTCACCGGAAGATCCCGAACGCCTATAGGCCGTGAAAACCGAAAAGCGCTTCTATTCCTTCGCCAGACTTCTACGACGCGTGATTGACGATTGATTGCCGCCCTGCCCTTCGATTTTTAATTGGTCCACCACGCGATCGCGTCAGGCGATCGCAGCCCGGGGACCTTCCGTGAGCGATCAGTCTATTCAGCAATCTTCCCTGTCGCGCGGCGCCCGCATGCTGCGCACGGCGCTTGGCGCCGCGATCGCCGCCTATCTCGAAGATGACGATATCGTCGAGGTGATGCTGAACCCGGACGGGCGTCTCTGGGTCGATCGCCTGAAAACAGGATTGACGCAAACGCCCGAGGCCATCCTCGCGCCGGATGGCGAACGCATCATTCGTCTCGTCGCCCATCATGTCGGCGCCGAGGCGCATCAGGGCATGCCGCGTATCTCGGCCGAACTTCCCGAAACCGGCGAGCGTTTCGAAGGTCTGCTGCCGCCGATCGTTGCGGCGCCGACCTTCTCTATTCGCAAGCCTGCGGTCGCCGTCTTCACGCTCGATCAGTATGTCTCGGGAAAAATCATGACGCGCGCACAGGCGAAAAGCCTGCGTGAGGCGGTGACGCGCCGCATGAATATTCTGGTCGCCGGCGGAACCTCGACCGGCAAGACGACGCTGACCAACGCCTTGCTGGCGGAAGTCGCCAAAACGGGCGACCGCGTCGTGCTGATCGAGGACACCCGCGAATTACAGTGTCGCTGCGAAAATCTCGTCGCGCTGCGCACCAAAGACGGCGTCTCCACATTGAGCGATCTTGTGCGCGCCTCTTTAAGACTTCGCCCCGATCGCATTCCGATCGGCGAAGTGCGCGGCCCCGAAGCTCTGGATCTTCTGAAAGCATGGGGCACGGGCCATCCCGGCGGGATCGGCACCATTCACGCCGGATCAGGCGTGGGCGCGCTGCGGCGGCTCGAACAGCTGATCCAGGAAGCGGTCGTCACCGTGCCGCGCGCGCTCATCGCAGAAACCATCAACGTCATCGCCGTTCTTTCGGGCCGGGGCGCACAGCGACGTTTGCAGGAACTCGTATCGGTCGATGGCCTCGACGCCAATGGCGACTATCGCCTTTCCAGCTTTGGAGACAGCAAATGAAAACCCCGAAAAAATTCTTGGTCCCGACGCTCGCAGCTTTCATCTCCATCGGTTCGGCGCCCGCCTTCGCCGCCGGCTCGAACATGCCGTGGGAGCAACCGCTCAACCAGATCCTGCAATCGGTCGAGGGGCCGGTCGCGAAAATCGTCGCCGTCATCATCATCATCGTCACCGGCCTGACGCTCGCCTTCGGCGATACCTCGGGCGGCTTTCGTCGGCTGATCCAGATCGTCTTTGGTCTCTCGATCGCCTTCGCCGCATCGAGCTTTTTTCTCTCCTTCTTCTCCTTTGGCGGCGGAGCGCTGATCTGATGGACCGCGCATCGCCCGATTTTACGCCTGGCTTTATCGCCCCCGTGCACCGGTCGCTCACCGAGCCGATCCTTCTGGGCGGCGCGCCGCGCGCTCTGGCGATCCTCAACGGCACGCTCGCGGCGGCGCTCGGCCTTGGTCTGCGGCTATGGCTTGCGGGCCTCGTGCTCTGGGCGGTCGGTCATGGCGCAGCAGTCTGGGCGGCGAAACGCGATCCGCTGTTTGTCGATGTGGCGCGCCGGCATCTGCGCATCCCGACGCATCTCGGACTCTGAGGCGAAACATGTTCAACCTCGCCGAATATCGCGCCAAAGCCGATCGTCTCGCCGATTTTATTCCCTGGGCGGCGCTTGTCGGAGACGGCGTCGTTCTCAATAAGGACGGGAGCTTTCAGCGCACCGCCCGGTTTCGCGGCCCCGATCTCGACAGCGCCGTTCCTGCGGAACTCGTCGCCGTATCGGCGCGCCTCAACAATGCGCTGCGGCGACTTGGTTCCGGCTGGGCGGTGTTTTTCGAGGCCCAGCGCAGTCCCGCGCTGGATTATCCCGCCAGCGTCTTCCCCGATATCGCCTCCGCGCTGGTCGAGCGCGAGCGTCAGGCGCAGTTTGAGGCGGAAGGGGTTCATTTCGAATCCGCCTATTACCTGACCCTTCTCTATCTGCCTCCGGCGGAAGAGGCCGCCAGAACCGAAAATTTTCTTTTTGAGGGCCGCACACGCAGGACCAGCATCAATGGCCGGGAGCAGCTTGCGACTTTCGTCGATCAATGCGATCGGCTTTTGCAGCTTCTCGACGGCTTCATGCGCGATTGCGCCTGGCTGACCAGCGAAGAGACGCTGACCTATCTTCACAGCACGATCTCGACCAAACGCCATCGCGTCCGCGTTCCGGAAGTCCCGGCCTATCTTGACGCGCTGCTGATCGACGAGCCGCTGACCGGCGGTCTCGCGCCGATCCTGGGCGATCGACATTTGCGCATCCTCACCATCACCGGTTTTCCCACGGTGACAACGCCAGGGATTCTCGACGAACTCAATCGTCTCGCCTTTCCCTATCGCTGGTCGACGCGCGCGATCATGCTCGACAAGCAGGACGCGACCAAACTCCTGACCAAAATCCGCCGTCACTGGTTCGCCAAACGCAAATCCGTCGCCGCCATTCTCAAGGAAGTCATGACCAATGAGACGTCGACGTTGATCGACGCCGACGCCGAAAACAAGGCCCTCGACGCGGATGCGGCGCTTCAGGAGCTTGGCGGCGACATGATCGGTCAGGCCTATGTGACGACGACGATCTGCGTCTGGGATCAGGATCCCAAAAAAGCCGACGAGAACCTGCGGCTGGTCGAAAAAATCATTCAGGGCCGCGACTTTGTCTGCATGGTCGAGACCGTCAATGCGATCGACGCCTGGCTTGGCTCATTGCCCGGACACGCCTACGCCAATGTCCGGCAACCGCCGCTCTCGACCATGAACCTCGCCCATATGATCCCGCTGTCAGCGGTCTGGGCCGGTCCGCTTTACGACGAACATTTCAATCAGCCGCCGCTTTTTTTTGGACGAACGGAAGGCTCCACGCCCTTTCGGTTCAGCCTCCATGTCGGCGATGTCGGACATACGCTCGTCGTCGGTCCCACCGGCGCCGGGAAATCCGTGCTGCTCGCCCTCATGGCGTTGCAGTTTCGTCGCTATCGCGCCTCGCAGATTTTCGCCTTCGATTTTGGCGGCTCGATCCGCGCGGCCGCCCTCGCCATGGGGGGCGATTGGCGAGATCTCGGCGGTTCGATCACGGATAACGCCATCGAACCCGTCACCCTTCAGCCGCTCGCGCTGATCGACCAGATCGGCGAGAGGAGTTGGGCGACGGACTGGATCGCCGACATTCTCGCGCGCGAGAATGTCGGCGTTACGCCGGAACTCAAGGATCATATCTGGAGCGCATTGTCTTCGCTGGCGTCCGCGCCGGTCGAGGAGCGCACGCTCACCGGCTTTTGCGTCCTGCTGCAATCCAGAACGCTCAAAAACGCGCTCAAGCCCTATTGTCTTGGCGGCGCCTATGGACGGCTGCTCGACGCCGAATCCGAGCGGCTGGGGGAGGCGGACGTTGTCGCCTTCGAGACCGAAGGGCTGATCAAAAGCAACGCCGCGCCGGCCGTGCTGTCCTATCTTTTCCACCGCATCGAAAAGCGTCTCGCCTGGCGCCCGACCCTGATCATCATCGATGAGGGCTGGCTCGCGCTCGACAATGATGGATTTGCCGGACAGCTACGCGAATGGCTGAAAACGCTGCGCAAGAAAAACGCCAGCGTCGTCTTCGCCACCCAGTCCCTTTCCGACATCGAAAACAGTCCGATCGCTTCGGCGATCATCGAGAGCTGTCCAACGCGTCTGTTTCTGGCGAATGAGCGCGCGATCGAACCGCAAATATCGACACTCTATCGCCAGTTTGGCCTGAACGATCGACAGATCGGGATTCTGGCCCGGGCGACGCCCAAACGCGACTATTACTGCCAGTCACGTCGCGGCAACCGTCTCTTCGACCTGGGTCTGGGCGAAATCGCGCTGGCCTTTACGGCAGCCTCCGCGAAATCCGATCAGACGGCGATCGCCGAGCTTCACGCCGAACATGGCCGCGCCGGTTTTGTCGAAGCCTGGCTGAAACATCGCGGCTGCGGCTGGGCCGTCGATCTCATTCCCCATCTCGCCGTTCCGGAGATCGATCCATGAAACGCGGGTATCTCGACACGCTCGTCGCCGGAGCCATGCTGGCGTGCGTCTCTGCGGCCCACGCCCAGTGGGTCGTCTTCGATCCCAATAATTTCTCGCAAAATATCCTGACGGCGGCGCGTTCGCTGGAGCAGATCAATAATCAGGTGACCTCGCTCCAGCATGAGTCGCAAATGTTGGCGAATGAGGCGCGCAATCTCGCAAGCCTTCCCTATTCGTCCTTGCAGCAATTGCAGGCGTCGTTGCAATCGACGCGGCAACTGATCAACCAGGCGCAAAACATCGCCTATAGCGTCCAGCAGGTTGATAACGCTTTCCAGACCGCCTACAGCCCGGCGAACGCCAGCCAATCCGATCAACTGATGATCGCCAATGCGCGCCAGCGCTGGCAAAATGCGGTTGGCGCGTTGCAGGACGCCCTGCGCGTTCAGGCCGGCGTCGTCGGCAATATCGACGTCAACGCCACTGAAATGTCAACGCTCGTCGGCTCCAGCCAATCGGCGGTCGGCGCCTTGCAGGCGACCCAGGCCGGCAATCAGATCCTCGCCCTGCAAAGCCGTCAGCTTTCCGATCTCACCGCCATGCTCGCGGCTCAAGGCCGCGCCCAAAGCCTGTACCTCGCCCGCGAAGCGGCGGCGCAGGATCAGGCGAAGGAACAGATGCGCCGCTTTGTGATGCGAAGCGGTTCCTATCAACCCACCGACATCCGGATGTTTAACCGATGAACAAACGACAGGCCGTCCTGATCGGCGGGCGCGTCGCCCTCGCCGGCGCTTTCTTCATCGCCCTTTTCGCTCACGTCCTCGTCCTCGACGAAGACCCTGTCCCGTCGCGCGTCGCGCGCGTCTCGACGCCGTCGATTATCGAAGGGCCGCTTGAAGCGGAGCTGCGCTGGTGTCGTCATCTTGGCGACGAGGCGTTGCAGGACGAGGCGTGTCTGAAGGCATGGGCGCAAAACAGGGCGCGTTTTCTCAAATACGCCCCGAAGACAACCGTCCCCCAACCGCCTGCGAGCCGCTAGGCCATGGGCGGCGTTGGCGTCATCGACCGGTTTCTCGCGGTCTTCACCCAATATATCGACAGCGGCTTTGGTCTTTTGAACGGCGAAGCGGCCTACCTTGCCAGTACGCTCATCGTCATCGACGTGACCCTCGCCGCACTTTTCTGGGCGTGGGGCGCGGAAGAAGACATTCTGGCGCGGCTTGTCAAAAAGACGCTGTTTGCCGGCGTCTTCGCCTATCTCATCGGCAACTGGAACAATCTCGCAAAAATCGTTTTCGAAAGCTTCGCCGGCATTGGTCTGAAAGCGGCGGGCGCGGGATTGTCCGAGGCCGAGTTCCTGCGTCCTGGCCGTATCGCGCAGGTCGGCGTCGACGCAGGACGACCGCTGCTTGATTCGGTCGCCAATCTCATGGGCTATGTCTCGTTTTTCGAAAACTTCGCGCAGCTGTTCATTCTGCTCTTCGCCTGGCTCGTCGTGAACCTCGCCTTTTTTATTCTGGCGGTTCAGCTTTTCGTCACCCTGATCGAGTTCAAGCTGACGACGCTGGCGGGTTTTATCCTCATTCCCTTCGGCCTCTTCGGCAAGACCGCCTTCGCCGCCGAGCGGGTTCTGGGCAATGTGATCTCGTCCGGCGTCAAGGTTCTGGTGCTCGCCGTCATTGTCGGCGTCGGATCGACGCTCTTTTCGCAGTTCACGACAGGCTTTGCCGGCGTCGAGCCGACGGTCGACGATGCGCTGACCGTCGTTCTGGCCTCGCTCTCCCTGCTGGGTCTCGGCATCTATGGACCGGGCGTCGCCAATGGGATCGTCTCCGGCGGACCGCAACTTGGCGCCGGCGCCGCCATCGGCGCCAATCTTTCGGCCGGCGGCATGGTCGCGGCCGGCGTAGGCGTGACGTCCCTTGGCGCAGCATCGCTCTCCAATACGGCGTCGACGCTTGCAAGCCGAGGCGCCTATGCCGCCGGCGCAACGTCGGGTGCTTTTCGCGCGGACGGAATGGCGGGCGTCGCCAACGTCGCCGGCGGGGCGATAACCAGTCCGCTGCGTTCCGCAGCCGGAAATCTTCATTCGAATTTTGCCGCTGGCCTCAACGGCGGCGCGCTGACGGGCGCCGCCTCATCAAGCGATGGCCCGCCCGACTGGGCGCGTCGCCTGCGCCGCAATCAACTCGTCTCCGCCGGCGCCCATCAGGCGCTTCACGCCATTCGATCCGGCCCTGAAGGGGGCGGGAGTTCTTCGGTTGATCTATCGGAAGGAAAATAACCATGTTCCAACGCGTCACCGTGCGTTACGCGCGCTCCCCCGAACCCGAAACCCCGTTCCAGAAAGCCGGACAGGTCTGGGATGAGCGGATCGGCTCCGCTCGACTTCAGGCGCGGAACTGGCGGCTGATGGCTTTCGGGTCGCTCATTCTCTCCATGGGCCTGTCCGCGGGACTGATCTGGCAATCGTTACGCGGCAGCGTCACGCCATGGGTCGTGCAGATCGACAGGCTGGGACAGGCGCAGGCCATCTCTCCCGCGACCGCCGACTACAAGCCGACAGATCCCCAGATCGCCTGGCATCTCGCGCGCTTTATCGAGGATGTGCGCGCGGTTCCGGCCGACCCCATCGTTTTGCGCACGCAATGGCTGCGCGCCTACGACTTCGTGACCGACAAGGGCGCCGCAGCGCTCAACGATTACGCCCGCGTCAATAATCCCTTCGGCAATCTCGGAAAACAACAGATCGCCGTCGAGGTTTCCAGTGTGATCCGCGCCTCACCGGAATCCTTTCGCGTCGCCTGGACCCAGCGCCGCTACGACAACGGCAATCTGGCCGCGACCGAACGCTGGACCGCAATCCTCTCCATCCTCGTTCAAACCCCGCACGACCCCGATCGCCTGCGCAAGAACCCGCTTGGCGTTTACGTCAACGCCCTCAATTGGTCGAAGGAACTCAGCCAGTGAAACATCAAGCCTCCCCTCCGAACTTTCGACCGGGCGCCGTCGCAAAGAAATGGCCGATGCTCGGCCTCGCGTCGCTGACGCTTGCCGCCTGTTCGACGACGCTGGCGGCGCCGCGCGTCGCTTCCGACGCCGTCGGCATTCCCGCCGTGTTGGAAAAGGAGCCGAAGAAACCGGTTAAAGTGATCGCTATCCCCAGGGTTCTGCCAATGCCTGGACAGTTGAAGCCGATCTCCGGGAAAAAGGATCCCGAGGAGAAAAGCGAACCGACGGAGCCGACGCAACGGATCAATCAGGCGAACGCCGCCGCGCGAGTGGAGCCGGTAAAGGACGGCTTCATCAACGCCGTTCAGGTCTATCCTTTTTCTTCCGGGGCGCTCTATCAGGTCTATACGTCGCCCGGACAAATCACCGATATCGCCCTGCAGGAGGGCGAGCAGCTCGTGGGCGCGGGACCGGTCGCGGCGGGAGACACCGTGCGCTGGATTATCGGCGACACCGAGAGCGGAGCCGGCGGATCGAGGAAGATCCATATTCTGGTCAAACCGACGCGGCCGGATCTGATCACCAATCTCGTCATCAACACCGATCGGCGCACCTATCTGATGGAGCTACGCTCGAAGCCCTCGACCTATATGGCGTCCGTCTCCTGGCTCTATGCGCAGGACGAGCTGATTGCGCTGCGTAAGGAAAACGCGGCGCGCGAGGGGCTGCAGCCGGTCGATCATGGGATCGACGTCTCGAACCTGCAGTTTCGCTATGAAATCACCGGCGATGCGCCGCCATGGCGCCCGCTCACGGCCTTCGACGACGGCTCGAAAGTCTATATCGAAATGCCGAAGGCGCTGCCCCAGAGCGAAGCGCCGCCGCTTTTCGTCATCGGCCCCGAAGGCGAGGGTCAGCTCGTCAATTACCGGGTGCGCAAAAATTACTACATCGTCGACCGCCTCTTCGCCGCCGCCGAACTGCGGCTTGGCGGACGTAATCAGCAAACCGTCCGGATTACGCGAAACGACGGAGGCTGGTTTTGGTGAACCGACCCGAAACACCCGCCGACATTCCGGCCCCGGACAGTCAGGACGATTTACTTGCGCGGCTCGATATCCGCGCCGCGCCGCGCGGCGTCGTGAGATTGTCGCGCCCCTTTATTGCCGGCCTCGCCGGGATTGGCGCGCTGGCGCTGGCTGGCGCCCTCTATTGGGGCATGCAACGGAGAGAGACGCGCGAGGCGTCGCAAAACGAGTTACTGGTCGGCGAACAGAAAACGCGGGCAGAAGGCTTCGAACATCTGCCGAAAGATTACGCCAGCCTGCCGCATGAGATCCCGAAACTCGGCCCGGCGCTGCCCGGCGATCTGGGGCGTCCGATGCTGAACGCCGGCGTTTTACCCCGCGCGACGATCGGGACGCCGACGCCTCCCGACCCCGAGACCCAGCGACAAAACCAGGAAATTGACGCCGCGCGCGTCAGTCGTCTGTTTGCGTCAACAAATGATCGTCAGACATCTGCGGCGCAAACCGTAACTTTGCAGCCTGCCGGCGAGACAAGGACCGCCGTCACACAGGCCGTTCCCGTCGCCACTGACGAGACCTTCGCCCAAAGCGGTCAGCATCGAAAACTTGCCTTTGCCAATGCTCAAGGCGACAGGCGGACAATCAGCGCCGATCGTCTCAAAACGCCGCCGTCGCCCTTCATCCTGCAGGCCGGGGCGATCATTCCGGGCGCGCTCCTGACCGGCATTCGCTCCGATCTGCCCGGCGAAATCACAGCGCAGGTCACGGAACATGTCTACGACAGTCCCACCGGCAAGGCGCTCCTGATCCCGCAAGGATCGAGACTGATCGGCGCGTATGACAGCCAGATCGCCTTCGGCCAGTCGCGCGTGCTGCTGGTCTGGACCCGGCTCATCCTGCCCAATGGACATTCCATCCTGCTCGATCGTCAGAAGGGCGCGGATGTCGCCGGATATTCGGGACTGGAAGACGATGTCGATAACCACTGGGGCGCGCTGTTCAAGGCGGCCGCCGTCTCGACCTTGCTCAGCGTCGGCAGCCAGATCGCTGTCGGCAACAGCGACAATCAGCTCCAGCAGGCCATAGCCCAGGGCGCGGCGCTGGGCTTCAACCAGATCGGCCGCCAGATTATCGGCCGCAATCTCAATATCCAGCCAACTCTGACGATCCGCCCTGGATTTCCGGTTCGTGTCGTCGTCAACCGTGACCTGATCCTCGAACCCTATAAAATATCCGGAGAGCGCCCATGAAAAAGCTGAAGCTGGCCCCGCTCATCGATGACCGACCCGTGAAACTAATGGTCACAATTCCGGCATCGCTTCACAGGACGCTGATCGCCTACGCCGAAGCGCTCGCCGCCCTCAGCGGAACGCCACCCCATGATCCCGCCAAACTGATCGGCCCGATGTTGGAACAATTCATCAAGGGCGATCACGCCTTCCGCGACATCCGACGCAAATCAGCGACGCGATCACCAATGGTCAATGAGACATCCGCTTCCGCGCGCGCGCAAGACTGATAAACCGGCGCAACGCCGGATTATCGTTTTTGTCGCTCCACAGAGCAAAGAATTCGACTTTCGCCTGGTTGCGGCGCAGGGGCCTCGAGACAAGGTCAGGGCGCGCGGCAAGCGTTGGCGCCGGACCGGTGACCATAATCCCGCGTCCAAGACCAATCAGAGAAAAGAGATCCTCGCGATTCAGACTAAAGGCATCAATGACCGGATCCCAGCCGCGTTTCCGGAAAGCTTCAATCACCATCCTCTCACTCGACGTGTAGCGCCGGGCGAGGAAACGCTCTGTTCTGATATCCTGCCACGAAAGAGCTCTTTTATCGGCGAGCTGATGATTTTTTGGTAACACCACATGGACAGGACGCTCCCAGAGACGTTCTTCGCAGAAGTCTCTCTCATGGGTGGGAACGGTCCGGAAGATCAGATCCAGACGTCGATCATCAATGAATTGATGGAATTTCTCATCAAAGAGATCAATCAGACCCACGGCGACATCCGGACAGATCTTTGTAAACCCGGAGATCAGCTTCAGCAGAAATTCGTCGTTAAGCGAAACCTGTGTTCCGATCTGGAGCTCGCCTTTACGCCCTTCACCCGCCCGACGCGCCTTTTGCGCCGCCCGTTCAAGATTTTCCAGAATGCTTCGCGCCTGCTCAAGAAATTCATGGCCAGCGATCGTCTTTCTGACGCCGCCGCCTCCCCTTTCAAAAAGAGAAACCCCTATATCATCCTCAAGCGCACGGATCCGTCGACTGACGGCCGACTGGCGCACGCCAAGGGTGTGCGCCGCGCGATTGAAACTGCCGCGCTCTGCAACGGTAAGCGCATGGGAGACAGACGTAAGGTCGAAAATTATCATTTGATTCTCTCCGTGTTCTTGTTTGCTTATGCTTCCGGAGTTGCCGCATCGCAGGCGACATTCTAAAAAAATAGTAGTCATTTTTGAGAGAAGAGGGCGACAAATTGCCGCGAAACGGGTCGGCGCCCTAAATTCCGGAGCCATACCCAAACTTTTTATCCAAACAAATGATCGATATTTTATTTCTGCGAAATTAGTGGATCACAGGCGCGCCAAATGTGACAAAAATCGCC
>CAZJAY010000017.1:0-14135 GCA_964543915.1 uncultured Methylocystis sp.
AAGGCAGATTGGGCTCGAAGCCGCCCTAGTCGCCGACCGAAGTCGAATGGCCGGCCTTTTTCAGGGCGCTTTTCAGCGTATGGAAAATCTCGGCGCCCCAACGAATGGCGTCGCGGACCGTGTCGGCCCCGGTCGGCAGGATCATGAATTCCTGGAAGTCGATCGGATTGTCCGCATGCATGCCGCCGTTGATGATGTTCATCATTGGCGTCGGCAAAACGCGCGCCTGCACCCCGCCGACATAGCGATAAAGCGGCAGCGCCGCCGCCTCGGCCGCCGCTTTCGCGGTGGCGAGAGAAACGCCGAGAATAGCGTTGGCGCCAAGCCGCGACTTGTTGGGCGTGCCGTCCAGTTCGATCATGGCGCGGTCGATGCCGACCTGATCTTCGGCCTCAAGACCAAGCAACGCGCCAGCGATTTCGTCGTTCACATTGTCGACCGCCTGCAAAACGCCCTTGCCCATGTAGCGCTTCGGATCGCCATCGCGCTTCTCCACCGCCTCATGCGCGCCGGTCGAGGCGCCGGAAGGGACAGCCGCGCGGCCGGAAGATCCGTCTTCAAGCGTGACTTCGACCTCGACGGTCGGATTCCCGCGCGAATCAAGGATTTCGCGAGCGTGTATGTCGATGATCTCGGTCATGGGATGGCCTCTGTCTGCTGCGGCGCGGGGAACGCGGCGAGTCTTAGCCCTAATAGGCGGCAGGGAAAAGCCTCAAGGACGGAAAGGAAAGCGGAAAGCGACGGTCCGGAGCCGGACGGCGGGGCGTTTTCAGGCTCCGGCGACTTGACGCGCGGCTGGCTTGGCCTTTTTTGAGGCCATGACCAAAATCCATGAAGGCGCAGCGCTGCTTGGCCGGATGACGGCGCTGCCGTCGACGCCAGACGAGGCCAAACTCGATCTGGTGCCGAACCCGCACCCGGACGCGTCCTATCTCGTGCGCTTCACCGCGCCCGAGTTCACCTCCCTCTGCCCGGTCACCGGACAGCCGGATTTCGCGCATCTCGTGATCGATTACGTTCCCGCCGACTGGCTGGTCGAATCCAAGGCGCTGAAACTGTATCTCGGCAGCTTCCGCAACCACGGCGCTTTCCATGAGGACTGCACGATCCGCATCGCGCGGGATCTCGTCGCGGCGATGAAGCCGAGATGGCTGCGCATCGGCGGCTACTGGTATCCGCGCGGCGGCATTCCGATCGACGTCTTCTGGCAGACGGGGACGCCGCCGGAAGGCCTCTGGCTGCCCGACCAGGGCGTAGCGGCCTATCGGGGGCGCGGGTAGGCGGACGCTGCGTCCGGCCCGGCCATCTCTAATGCGACAACGCCCAGACGACGGCGACCCGCGCGCTGATGCGCTGAACGCCCGGCCGCATCGGGGCGGGCGCGCCATCAGGGGCGGCGGACGCCGCCTTCATGGCGTAGGGGCGCGGCTGCGGAAACGCCTCATCGGCCGGACGAATTTCCAGAACCCGCGCCAGTTGCAGGCCAAGCGCCCCGGCGTAGGCCTCCGCGCGTCGCAAGGCGTCCTTCACTGCTTTGGCGCGTAATTCGTCCATTTTTGCTTCAGGCTTCGAATAATCATAGTGAACGCCCTGAAAACTGTTCACGCCCCTGTCGATCAGCCGGCCCGCCATCTCGCCGGCTTTCGCGAGATCGCGCACGCGCACCGAAAGATCGTTACGCGCGACAAAATATTTCCGCACGCCCACTACGCGTCCTTTCGGATCCCGCTCCTGATCGGTGACGGGCGTCAGCGTCACGCCCTCGGTCCGTATGTCCGCGTCAGCAACGCCGAGGGTTTTCAGCTCGTCCAGGACTGTCGTCGCAACGCGTGCATTTTCTGCGGCGGCCTCGGCGGCGAGCGGCCGTTCGGTCACGATCCCGAAATTGAGCGTCGCGCGATCCGGCGCAATATCCTCGGACGCTTCACCGACCACCGAAACGCTGGGCACAGACTCGCGCAGCGGTTCGCCGCGCGCGCCGGCGGCGGCGCAGAATATCGGGAAAATCGCGAACAAAATTGCGCGTAACGGACGTTTCATGGTCAGGTCCCTGACGGATCGGCGGTCGACGGTTGTCTATACCAGAGGTCGACCGGTGCGGCGACAGGAGCCGGGCGGCGAGGCGGCGAGGCGGCGGAACATGACGCAATGCGCGGAGACGAAAACAACGCATGCGGATGAACGCCTCGCGGCTGAAATCCGTCGCGAAGCCGCCAGACTGGGCTTCGAACTCTGCCGCTTCACGCCGGCCGCGTTGCCGCCGGAGACCGGTGCGCAGCTAGGGGCGTGGCTCGACACGGGCGCCCATGGCGCCATGGAATGGATGGCGACGACGGCGGCGCGCCGGGCGGACCCACGGTTTTTATGGCCGGAAGCCCGCAGCGTGGTCATGCTGGGGCTGAATTACGGACCGCGCGACAATCCGCTTGAAATCCTCGCCCGGCCCGATGTTGGAGCGATTTCGGTCTATGCCCGCCACCGCGATTATCACGATGTTATCAAGGGAAGATTGAAGCAACTCGCCGCCTTCATGCTGAAGCGCGCCGGCCGCGGGGCGGTGAAGGTTTTTGTCGACACCGCGCCAGTGATGGAAAAGCCGCTGGCGGCCCAGGCGGGCCTCGGCTGGCAGGGCAAGCATACCAATCTTGTCTCGCGCGACTTCGGTTCCTGGCTGTTTCTCGGCGCCATTTTCACCGATCTGTCGCTCCCGCCGGATGCGTCAGAGAGGGACCATTGCGGCCAATGCCGACAGTGTCTTGATATCTGCCCGACGGGGGCGCTGCCTGCGCCCTACCGGATCGACGCCCGCCGCTGCGTCTCCTACCTAACGATTGAAAATCCCGGGCCTATCCCGCCGGAATTTCGCGCCGCCATCGGGAATCGAATCTATGGTTGCGACGACTGTCTCGCAGTCTGCCCCTGGAACAAATTCGCGCAGACGACCCGTGAAGCGAAGCTCGCGGCGCGCGTCGATCTCGACGCGCCGCCGCTCGCCGAACTTGCACGACTGGATGATGCGCAGTTCCGCGCCTTCTTCTCCGCTTCGCCGATCAAACGCATCGGCCGGGCGCGGTTCCTGCGCAATGTGCTGGTGGCCATTGGCAATTCCGGGGTTCCGGCGCTGGCGGTCGAAGCATCGCGTTTGCTCGACGATCCGCATCCACTGATCCGGGGAGCCGCGATCTGGGCGCTCGCGCAGCTCGCGCCGGCGCATTTCGTGAAACTGCGCGCCGAACGCGCGGCGGCCGAGACCGATGCGGCGGCGCGCGCCGAATGGGCGATCGCGCCCAGGCCCGCCGGATCGGCCGTTGGCGACGACATGTCCGGGTGTCTATAACGGCGCGAAGAACGCGATAGACCCGGCCGCCCGCCCCTGCCCTTGCCGAAGGCGCGGCCGACCCTCCCGAGGAGAGGACGCCATTGACCGACTACCCGAGCCTCACCGCCGCCGTGGAGCCCGTCGCGACCAGCGCCGCGGTCGTCGCCGCCGCCTTTATCGGCGAGACGCCGGCTTTCGTTTGCGTTGACGGGACCATTCTTCTGGCGGATTCCGGGGCGCGACGGGTTGTAACGGCGCATGAAAATGGGGGCGTACTGGTCGCCGCGAGCGATGGCCGCCTCATCGTGACGGGCGGCGACGATGGGCGGGTGGTCGCGACAGACGCAAAGGGCGACGTTTCAACGGTGGCCGATGAAAACGGCCGCTGGATCGATGCGGTCGCCGTCCGGGATGGCGCCATCGCATGGACATCCGGCCGCAACGTCCGCGCCCGCGACGCCAAAGGCGCCGTCAGGTCGCATGAACTGCCGTCCACGTCGCGCGGCGTCGCGTTCTTCCCGAAAGGCTACAGGGTCGCGATCGCCCATTACAACGGGGCGACTCTCTGGTTCCCGAACGCAGGAAAACCGGAAAGCCTGGTCTGGAACGGCTCGCATCTGGATGTCACGGTTTCGCCCGACGCCCGTTTCCTCGTGACCTCCATGCAGGAAAACACGCTGCATGGATGGCGACTTTCGGACAGCAAACACATGCGCATGGCCGGCTATCCCGCCAAGACGCGCAGCCTCTCATGGTCGCCGGACGGCAAGTGGCTCGCGACCTCGGGCGCGGACGCCTGTATCGTTTGGCCCTTTTCGGGCAAGGACGGGCCAATGGGTCAGGCGCCGCGCGAATGCGGGGTGCGTGCTGAACTGCAGGTGACGCGCGTCGCCTTTCATCCGGCCGCGCCCGTCGTCGCGATTGGCTATGAAGACGGGATGGCGATGCTCGTGCGCATCTCAGATGGATCCGAAATCCTGATCCGTCGTCCTGCCGATGATCCTGCGGGCGCCCGCATCAGCGCCCTCTGCTGGGATGCGTCGGGCGCCCGTCTCGCCTTCGGCGCCGAAAATGGCGCAGCGGGTCTGCTGACCCTGCCGGCCGGCTGAGCGCATGGCTCTGGCAACGGGGTTTTAACCATAAAGCGCTAGTCTCTTCATCATCCGCGCGGGGCGCGGGCCGCATCCCGATGGTCGGCGCGGCAGGGGAGAAAATTGCGATGACCCGGCAGATCCGCAACTTCAAGCGCTCGATAACCGGCTGCGCGAATGTCACCGGGATCGAGAATGCGCTGATGCTCTGTCTGATCGCCTTCGCCATGCTGGGCTCATTCGGCCTCATTCTGGGCAAAGCGTAAAGGCGGCGCGCGGCGCGCGAAAAGGGAGCGTTTGCGCCACGCGGCGATGCGCCTGTAGGATCGGGGCCCTCGGCGCCCCGGCGGGCGCAACAGCCTGCGAGTCGGCAAGACAATGTTTGAAAGCCGGAACCGTCTGGCGCCCATTTTCGGCGCGCTTCTGTCCGCCTGCGCATCGCTCGGCGGCGCGCGCGCCGAAGCCCCTGCATCCATCGCGCCTCTGACTGTGACCCATGGCGAACTGGGCGGCGGTCGTTTCTATGCCACCATGCGTTTTGGCGACGTGATGGGAACGATGCGCCTTGATACGGGCGCGTCGACCTCGCGCATCACCCGCGCGCCCTGGAACGCGGGTCTGCGCCAGGTCGGCGAAACCATGTCCACCGCCGCCACGGGCGGGACCATGCATTGCGATGACGTCGAGGCGAAGAACGTATTCCTGAAAGTCAGCAAAGGGAACGCCATCGGCCGCGCCGCCTATGTCGTATCCCGTTGCCCGGCAGGCTCCGGCGAGGACTTGTTGGGACTGGATTTTTTCAGCGGCGCGCGGTTCCGGATCGATCCCAGGGGCCGGACCCTCGTCTTCGCAGGCGCGTCGAACGCTTCCGGCCCCATGCGACCCTTTAGACTCCTTGGTCCCGAGCATCGTCTCGTTGGAATTGACGCAAAGATCGGCGACACGCCCGTCGTCGGGCTTTTCGACACCGGAGCAGAGATTTCGGCGGTCGATCTGAAGTTCGTGCAGATCCACAAAAAGCTTTTCACGCCGACGAAAGCGACAGTCCATGCGACGGACGCGGGCGGCGGCAAATGGTCGCCATCGGTCTACCGGATCAAGAGCATCGACATCGGCGACAATCACATCCTCCATAATGTCTATGTCATCGCCTATGATTTCGGGGTTCTCAGGGAAGCGCTCGGCCCGCAGACGCCGCTGATCCTCGGCGTCAATTTCATCGGAAAGCTCCAATGGGAACTGGATATGCGCGATATGTCGGCGCCGACCTGGACCGTGCGTCCGCAATAGGGCGTTGTCGTAACGCGCCGTCATGCACGAACTGGCGCTGACCCGCAGCCTCGTGGAAATCGTGCTTGACGAAGCGCGGCGGCATGGCTTCCATAAGGTTCTTGTCGTTCGTGTGCGGCTCGGGGTCCTTTCCCATGTCTCGCCCGAGGCCCTCACGTTTTGCTTCGACGCGGCGACTCGCGGCACCTGCGCGGAAGGCGCACGGCTCGATATCGTCCGGACGCCGGCGCAAGCCTGGTGCGCGGATTGTGGCGAAACGGTCGTGGCCATCGACCGCCTTCACCCTTGCGTCAAATGCGGGGGATACAATTTATCGCAGCTTACGGGCGACGAATTGCGTTTACAGGATCTGGAGGTGGAATAATGTGCGCGATCTGTGGCTGTGCCGCGCCCTCCCCACAGCAGACGTCAAAAGAAGCGCCTGCAAGCCCGGGCGTCGCGCATCATACGCATGGCGACCACATGCATGATCATCATGGCCACGGCGTCCCCGGCGACGAACAAATATTGCATTTCGGCCATGGCGCCGCCGGCATCTATGTCCCGGGACTCGCGCACGGAAACGTTATTCGCATCGAGCGCGATATTCTGGAAAAAAATAACGCCTATGCGCGCGCAAACCGGGCGCGTATCGGATCGATCGGCGGCTTTGCGCTTAATTTCGTCTCCAGCCCGGGCTCGGGCAAAACCAGTCTGCTGGCGCGCGCCGTCCATGAGCTGAAAGACGGGTTTCCCATTGCTGTGATCGAGGGCGATCAGCAAACATCCCGGGATGCAGAACGCATCCGCGCCGCCGGCGCGCCGGCCATCCAGATCAATACGGGTAATGGCTGTCATCTCGATGCGCATATGGTCGGTCACGCGCTCGATGCGCTTCCCTTGCCGGCCGGCGTCGTGGTTTTTATCGAGAACGTCGGCAATCTGGTGTGTCCGGCCGCCTTTGATCTGGGCGAAGCGCACAAGGTCGTCGTTCTCTCTGTGACGGAAGGCGAGGACAAACCGCTCAAATATCCAAATATGTTCGCGGCGGCGGATTTGATGCTGATCAATAAAGCCGATCTGATCCCCTATCTCGACTTCGATATGGCGACATGTATTGAAAACGCACAGCGGATCAATCCACGAATCGAGACGCTGGTCATTTCCGCCAAAACGGGCGTTGGCATGACGGACTTCTATGCATGGATCGCACGGCGCCGGGCGACGGCGACGGCCCGCACGGATTAGGCGCATGAGCCGCGCCGGGCGCGTATCCGCAACGCTTGCCGGGAAGTCGCGCATCCGTCTGCATGTTCGCGGCGTCGTTCAGGGCGTTGGCTTCCGGCCGTTTGTTCACCGTCTGGCGACGCGCTACGGCCTCGTCGGTTTTGCGCGCAATGATCCCGACGGCGTCCATATCGAGGTGGAGGGCGTCCAGAGCGACGACTTCCTCGCTTCTCTGCGCACGGAAGCGCCGCCGCTCGCGCGTATCGACTCGATCGACATCAGCACAGCGTCGCTGCGTGGCGACCGTATATTTTCGATCCTCGCCAGCGACCTCGGCCGCGCCACAACGCGGGTTCCGCCAGATACCGCCGTCTGTGAGCGATGCCTCGAGGAATTATTCGACCCGGCGAGCCGCTTCTTCCTCTATCCTTTCATTTCCTGCAGCCATTGCGGACCGCGTTTTTCTATCGCGCGTGCGCTCCCCTATGACCGCGTGCGCACATCAATGGACCGTTTCCATATGTGCGCCGCCTGTGCTGCTGATTACAGCGATCCCGACAGCCGGCGCTTTCACACCGAAACAATCGCCTGTCCGCAATGCGGGCCGCGCCTGGACGTCACCCCTGACGTCATCGTCGCGACGCTGCGCGGCGGCGGCATCGTCGCATTGAAAGGCGTCGGCGGTTTTCAGCTGCTTTGCGACGCCCGCAACGAGCACGCAATCAAACGGCTACGTGCGATCAAAAAACGCGATGCAAAACCTTTCGCGATCATGGCGGCCAATGAAGCCTCGCTCAATGGCTTTACGCTGCTGACGCCATCAGGCCGCGCCCTGCTGAAGCAACGCGCGCGACCCATCGTCCTGCTGGAATCGCGCGGCCTATCCGCGCCCGGCGTCGCGGACGGATTGCGCCGCATCGGCGCGATGTTGCCCTGCACGCCACTGCACTATCTGCTCTTTCACGCCGCCGCCAACCATCCGCGCGGCGCCCATTGGCTTTCGACGCCAGTTGATCTTTCGCTCGTCGTCACCAGCGCCAACCAGAACGGCGCGCCCATGATCACGCAAGACGAGACGGCGCGGCGCGCGCTCATTGGCGCAGCTGATCTTGTGGTCGGGCACAATCTCGATATTGTCGCGCGCGTCGATGACTCTGTCATGCAGATTGTCGATGGCGCCCCTGCCTTCCTGCGGCGGGCGCGCGGGTTCACGCCCGAGCCGATCCCGCTGGCGACTGACGGACCGACGGTTCTCGCCTTCGGCGCGCATCTCAAAACGACCGTGACGGCGATGCGCGGCCGCGAAGCTTTCATCTCCCCCCATGTCGGCGACCTCGACACGCCTGAGGCGGCCCGCAGCCTCCGCGACGTCGCGCAGCACATGCTTGCAATGCTCGACATAACGCCCGAAATCGTCGCTTGCGACCGTCACCCGGATTTCTTCTCGACCCGCCTCGCGGAAGAGGCAGGGCTGCCGATATTCCGCGCGCAACATCACGCGGCGCATCTCGCAGCGATCGCCGCCGAACATGGCGTGACCGGACCGACGCTCGGCGTTGCGCTTGACGGCTATGGGATGGGCGATGACGGCGAGGCCTGGGGCGGCGAATTACTCTCCATCAATGGGGCGACATGGACGCGGCTCGGCCATCTTGCGCCATTGCCCTTGCCGGGCGGCGATCGCGCCGCGCGCGAACCGTGGCGCATGGGCGTCGCTGCGCTCTCGACAATCGGCGCGCTCGACAAAGCGGCGCAGTTTTTTCCGGATGCGCCGCGCGCTCAGGAAATCATCAGTAAACTGCAACGCAACGATATGCCCGGCACAACCGCAATGGGTCGACTTTTCGACGCGGCCGCAGCGATCGCCGGCGTCCGTGACTATCAGTCATTTGAAGGACAGGCCGCCATGGAATTCGAGGCGCTGGTTCAGAACGTGCTTCCTTGTCCCGGCGTCTGGCGCCTCGACGCCGGCGTGCTCGACTTTGCGCCGCTGCTGGCGCTGCTCGTCGATGAACGCCTGAAGGCGCGCGCCGCCGCCGAGATTTTTCACGGCGGCGTCATTGATGGTTGCGCCGAATGGATCGTTGCGGCGGCGCGCGCCCACGGCTTCACACAGGTTGCGCTGGGCGGCGGTTGCTTCATCAATCGTATTCTCGCTCAGGGATTGGCCGACGCCTTGCGTGCACATGGGTTGCGTCCGCTTTTCGCGCGGGCGGCGCCGAGCAACGATGGCGGACTGTCACTGGGCCAGGCGGCCATGGCGCGCGCGGCGTTCGCCGCAGCGCAGGCGACAGGAGCAAACTGACCATGTGCCTCGCGATCCCGGTTCGCGTCGATGCGCTTCTTCCTGGTAATATGGCGCGCGTTTCACTCGAAGGCGTCACACGGGATATTTGCATTTCACTCGTCGAAGATGTTTCGGTCGGCGATTACGTCGTTCTCCATGTCGGTTTCGCCATCGCAAGAATTAGCCCCGCCGAGGCAGAAAAGACCCTCGCGCTCATCAATGCGTTCTCCGGGCGTCTGCCGTGAAATATATAGAGGAATTTCGGGACGCCGAACGTATGCGCGAACTCGCAGATGCGGCCGCGCGCCTGATCGATCCGCGCCGTGAATACGGATTGATGGAATTCTGTGGCGGTCATACACACGCCATCGCCCGTTACGGACTGACGCAACTCTTGCCCGAAAATCTCCGGCTCATCCACGGCCCGGGATGCCCGGTCTGCGTGCTTCCTGCATCGCGGATCGCAGCCGCCATCAATCTCGTCCGCGATCCGCGCATCATTCTCTGCGTCTACGGCGATTTGATGCGCGTGCCTGTGGCCAGAAACACCAGTCTTTTGACGGCGAAAGCCGACGGCGCGGATATAAGGGTGGTTTATTCCACCCTCGACGCGCTTCGGATCGCCGACGCCGAACCTGACCGCGAAGTGGTCTTTTTCGCGATCGGTTTTGAGACGACGACGCCCGCGACCGCGCTCGCCATCAAATTCGCCGCCGGGAGAAAGCTCGATAATTTTTCAATCTACTGCAATCATGTCCTGACGCCCGCCGCGCTACGCGCAATTCTCGAAGGCGCGAAAGAAGGCGTGCGCCTCGATGGGATCATTGGCCCATCGCATGTATCGACCATCATCGGGCTTGACCCCTATCGTTTCGTCGTCGGCGCATTCGGCACGCCTGTCGTTATCGCGGGATTCGAACCGTTGGACGTAATGCTTTCAATCGTGATGCTGCTGCAGCAGATAAGGGACGGCCGGCGCGAACTCGAAAACCAGTACAGCCGCGCCGTCGAGGAGACGGGGAATCGGGCGGCACAGGCGGAAATCGCGGCGTTTCTTGAAATGCGGGAGACCTTCGAATGGCGCGGTCTCGGCGAACTGCCGCATAGCGGTCTGCGAATTCGCACAAGCTATGCGGCTTTTGACGCGGAAGCGCGTCATGACCTGACGACGCCCCTCGTGAAGGAAAATCCGGCCTGCGCCTGCGGAGCGGTTCTGCGCGGCGAAACGCAGCCGCACGCCTGTCGATTGTTCGGAACCGCTTGCACGCCCGAGACGCCGATTGGCTCCTGCATGGTTTCGAGCGAAGGCGCATGCGCCGCCGCCTGGCTCTATCGACGGGGGCCGAAGTCTCCGACGCCCACACAGAATGGGCCGGAGATCGCAGCATGATCGATCCGACAGCGCGCATTGATCTTTCCCATGGCGCCGGCGGCCGCGCGACGATGCGTCTCATCGCCGAAATTTTCCATTCCGCCTTCGACACCCCTGCGTCGCAACGCGGCGACGACAGTGCGATCTGCGCAGCGCGCGGCCAACGACTGGCGATCTCCACCGACGCGTACGTCGTTTCACCGCTATTCTTTCCCGGCGGCGACATCGGCGCGCTCGCGGTCCATGGTTCAATCAACGATGTCGTCATGTCGGGCGCGCGACCGGCCTATTTGACCGCGAGTTTCATTATTGAAGAGGGATTTCTGATCAAGGATCTTGATCGTATCGCGCGCAGCATGGGCGCCGCCGCACGCGAGGCCGACGTCGTGATCGTTGCGGGCGACACAAAAGTCGTCGAACGCGGCAAGGCGGACGGCCTGTTCATCTCGACGACCGCGATCGGCTTTGCGCCCGCCGATCTCGCTCTCTCCGGCGCGAATGCGCAAGCCGGCGACATCCTCCTCCTGTCGGGAACAATTGGCGATCACGGCGTCGCAGTAATGTCCGAGCGACAGAATCCCGGCTTCGATTGTCCGGTGAAATCCGACTCGGCGCCGTTGCATCGGCTTGTGGCGGATATGATCGCTGTCGCCGGGCCGGCGCTCCGTCTGTTGCGCGATCCGACCCGGGGCGGCCTCGCCGCGACGCTGAATGAAATCGCCCGCCAGTCGCGCGTCGGCTTCCGGATCGAGGAAACGGCGATTCCGATCGCGCCCGCCGTCGTCGCCATCAGTGAATTGCTGGGCCTTGATCCGATGAATATCGCCAATGAAGGAAAGCTCGTCGCCGTGGTCGCGCCGGAAGCCGCCGACGCGCTTGTCGCTGCGATGCGCGCAAATCCGCTCGGCCGCAGCTCCGCGATCATCGGCCGCGTCACGGAAGACGCCGACTGTCTCGTCGAGATGACAACGCGCTACGGCGGCGTTCGGCTTGTCGATTGGCTATCCGGCGAGCAGCTGCCTAGAATCTGCTGATTTCGTACGCGTGTGCGCGCGAAAATCTCGCGCCTCTGGTAGAATCAACAAGGCGATTCGTTGAAGTCGCGCGGTTTCCCGCCGTGAATTCAACATCATCGCGCAAGAACCGGAGACAGGCGCTTTTATCGATGGGCGGCATATAATCCTGCGCAGAATCTGGTCCCGGTTTTTGCATATGGCCGTGCTGTCCCGGGCTTTCCCTGACGGCCGGGGCGAGGAGCTGGGGGGCGATGTCGACAGCAATGCGCCTGAATCGCCGGATCAACCCGCCGGATCGTCGCATTTCCGGCGCATCGCCTGAACTCTTCCTGAAAGGAATCAACATGGAACGTCGTGACTTTATCACCACGATCGGCGCCGCCTCTGCGGCGCTTTTTGGCATGATGCAATCGGCGCGGGCTGAAGACAAAGCCGGCTCCGGTCACGAAGGGCATCACGCAGCCGCGCAGGAACATGTCCATCCCGCCAAATACAAGGCGCTGACGGATGCGGCGGCCAAATGCGTCGTCGACGGCGAAAACAATCTCCGGCATTGCTTCGAGATGGTCGCCATGAAGGATACGACCATGGCGGAATGCATCAAGCTGACGCATGACACCATAGCAGCGTGCCGCGCGCTCGAGTCGCTCGCAGCGGTCAACTCCCCTTTTACGCCTGCGATGGCGAAAGTCGTCGAACAGGTATGCTCGGCCTGTAAAAAGGAATGCGACAAATTCCTGCAATTCGCTGAATGCAAGGCGATGGCCGAGTCCTGCGACGCCTGCTCCGAACAGTGCCGCAAGGCCTAAAGAATCCAGAAGACGCAAACGCCCGACGCAAATATGTGCGTCGGGCGTCAATTTTGTAAACGCTATCCTGTTGTGCGGCCGCTGCGCCCAATGCGCCTCGCTCAATATTTCGCGATAACCGGCTGCGCCTCATCAAAGTTGAGATGATAGTTGGCCCCGGCGCGGATCGTGCTCCAGCGCGTGTTGTTGGTTGAGTCCGTCGATGCGACGAGGCCGTAATTGCCGCCGATCCCAGTCGCGCCGCCAAGGGTGCTGGAATAGAGATATTCGGCTTTCGCGGACCAGCCGCTCCGGAACATCCATTCGAGACCGCCGCCGGCCGTCCAGCCCGTCTGCATATTGGTGGTTTGCAGGCCTTCCGGTCGCTGCACCTGCGCATAGGCGAGCCCGCCCGTGCCATAGGCCAGAAGATCCGGCGTCACCGCATATCCGCCGCGCCCGCGCGCTGTGCCGAACCAGTTGATCCGTGTCGCGCCATTAAGGTAGCCGGGCACATATCTGAAGCCTTCCGGCGTTCCGACATTCGCAACCAGCGCGTAACCGGGACCGCTTCCGGCCGTCCCGACTGTCGTTCCCTGAAAGTCCGTCTCAAGGCCGACGATCACGCGCGGCGAAATCTGATAGTTGTAGCCTGCCTGACCGCCGCCAATGAACCCGCCGCTGGTGGAGTTTGTATTGGCGTTTTGCGAGAAGGCGCCATTGAGCGCATCCAGATACCAGATGCCGGCGCCGTTGGTATAATTGCTGGAGCCGCCGCCGGCGTTGATGCCGAAATAGAGACCGTCCCATTTCGCAATCACTGGCGCGCTCGATGCCGCGACGGAAGTCACAGGTTCAAGCGGGCTCGGCGGTTTGTTCACCGCAGTCGCATAATTCAGCGGACCGCCGAAGGTCAGACGCCATGACGGCGGCTCGACAGGATGTCCGACGACGCCCATCTGGCCGACGCCACAGACCGCTTCCGGCGCCGTCGCGCCGCTCAGCCCGTTACAGGCGCGATAGACCGCATCCGTCGGGATCATCGAGCCATAGCCATAGGCGATCTGTTGCGACCGGGAATTCAGGAGGTTGAAGACATCAAGCTGTAACTTCCAGCCCTCTTCCCAGCGGTAGCCGATACGTCCGTTCACCGTGCCAATCGCCGGGCTTGAAAGGAACCCGTCCGCTGTCAGCGCGCGTGGCGCGATGTAGCGATATTTGAGCGTGCTGAACCAGCCGGTCGCTTCGCCAAGTTCAAGAACAGCGGTTGCAACGATCGGCGTCGCGTTGATCAGATAGTTGCCGGGCGAATTTCCCTGGAATGTTCCCCACGGAACCGCATCCGGTTGCAGGAGTTCGCCATAGAGATCGGCCTGTCCCTGATCCCAGCCTTTGAATCGCGCATGCGTCGCGGTCAGATCGCCTTCGAACGCAAGCCACGACAGCGGCCGATAGTGATTGGTGAATTCAACGCCGATACGGCGCGCGCCCAGCGCATTTTCCGTGTTGCCGCTATCGCCGGCGTAGACCAGCTCCTGTTCGGTCTGGATGAAGAACAGCGTCGCGGCGCTTTCCAGGTTTTCGACCGCCTTAGTCTTGACGCCAACTTCGGCGCCGGTCGAGGGCGAGAGCAAACCCTGCTTCTCGATCGGCACATAACCGAATTCTTCCGTGACTTCATTGGTGCTGAAACGCTGCGTCGTAGAACGGAAGTCGTTTGAATGAATAACGAGACCGAAATTCATATAGTAATCGGTTTTTTCATC
>CAZJAY010000018.1:0-14010 GCA_964543915.1 uncultured Methylocystis sp.
CGCCGGCATCACGCCCTGGTGGTTCACGACCAGCGGCATGTAGCCGCGCTCGACCTGCGCCAGCGCCGTGAGCGGCACCTGAAGACCCAGCGCCGAAGAGACATAAATGCCCGACAGATCGCGCAGGTCCCGTTGGCGCGAGGGCGGCGTTTCGAAGACCACGCGATACTGGTTGCGTTGCGAATAGATGATTGTGTCCTGCCGTTGCCCGAAGGCGCTGTTCAGCGCGGCGTCGATCGCCGCAATCGGCACATTCATGCGTGCTGCGGCGTTGCGATCGATCATGACCGTCGCTTTCAGTCCGCCGCGCTCCTTGTCGGATGTGACGTCAACCAGTTCAGGCAACTGTTTCATGCGCTCGACAAATTTGACGCGCCATTCCTCCAGCTCGTCCAGAGAGGCGTCCGAGAGCGTGAACTGATATTGCGATTTCGAGGAGCGCCCGCCGTTACGCATATCCTGCGAGGGTTGCATGAAAACGCCAAGCCCGGCGATCCTCGCGAATTGCGGGCGCAGACGCGCGATGACGTCCTTGCTTGACGAAGTCCGTTCACTGGCGGGCTTGAGCGCGACGAAGAGACGACCCTGGTTGCCCGCAGTCGTCAATCCCGGCGCGCCGATGAAGGAGCCGACATTGGCGACATCCGGATCGCGCATGAGAATGTCCGCCGCGAGCTTCTGGAGGCGCGCCATTTCGGTGAAGGAGACGTCGGGCGCGGCTTCGGTCGTCCCGTTGATCAGACCGATGTCGTCCTGCGGCAGATTTCCCTTCGGGATCGTGCGGTAAAGCTGAACAGTCCACGCCATGGTGGCGAGAACGACGACCAGCGTCAGCCACGGATGGTTGACGACCGGCCGCAGGCTGCGGTCGTAAAGCGTGATCGTGCGGTCGATTGCGCCTTCGATCAGCCGATCGAAGCGGGTTTCGCCGCGACGACCGAAGGTCGGCAACCAGGCGCAGACCATGGGCGTCACGGTCAGAGAGACGACCATCGAGATGATGATCGCGAAAGCGAGGGTCATCGAGAATTCGCGCAGCAGCTTGCCCATTACGCCTTCCATGAAAAGAAGGGGAATGAAAACAGCGAGCAGCGACAGGGTAATGGAGAGAACCGTAAAGGCGATCTGTCTGGAGCCGGACAAGGCCGCTTCGAAGCGGCTCTGCCCCCGGTCGAGATGACTTTCGATATTTTCGATCATTACGATGGCGTCGTCGACGACGAAACCGACCGAAATCGTGAGCGCCATGAGCGACAGATTATTGATCGAAAAGCCTGCCGCCCAGATTGCGGCGCAGGTGCCGACAAGAGACAGCGGAACGGAGACGCCGGCTGCAATCACTGGCGTCAGACGCCGCAGAAAAGCGAAAACGACCATCATTACCAACGCAACGGAAATGAACAGCGTGAACTGGATGTCGTGAATGCTGGCGCGGATTGTCTGGGTTCGGTCGGAGAGGATATTGATCCGGATGCCGGAAGGGATCCATTGCTTCAGCTCCGGAAGCAATGATTTGATGTGATCGACCGTCTCGATGACATTGGCGTTGGGTTGTTTGGTTATGAGGATCAAAACGGCGGGCTTGCCGTTGAACCAACCCGCCGACATGCGGTTGCGGACGCTGCGTTCGACTGTGGCGACGTCGCCCAGTTTGACGATTGCGCCCCGGCGCGAGGCGATGACGATATTGCGGTAATCCTCGGGCGTGGAAAGCTGGTCCGTCGTTGCGAGCGTGATTTCCTGCGTGGCGCCATCGAGTGCGCCAACCGCCGAATGACTGTTGGCGGCGCTGATGGCGTTGGCGACGGCGTCGACGCTGAGATTCATCGCGGCGAGCCGCGAAGGATCCACCTGGACGCGGATCGCCGGCTGTTCGGCGCCGGTGATGCGCGCCTCGCCAACGCCGGGAACCTGAGAAATCCGCTGCGCGATGATGGAGTCTGTCGCGTCAAAAATCGCGCTCGTCGGCAGCGTGTCGGAGGTGAGCGCAAGCACAAGCACCGGCATGCCGGACATGCTCGCCTTGCGGAAATTCGGCGCCATTGGAAGATCGGGCGGGAGATCGGGGATCGCCGCATTGATCGCGGCCTGAACGTCGCGCGCCGCCGAGTCGAGATTCCGGGAGATATCGAACTGGGCCATGATCTGGGTCGAGCCCAGCGAGTTCGTCGACGTCAGCTCGTTCAGGCCCGCAATGCCGGACAGACGACGTTCGAGCGGCGCTGCGACGCTTGCCGCCATCGTCTGTGGATCAGCGCCTGGCCGCATGGCCGAGATGCTGATCATGGGAAAATCGACCGACGGAAGGCTGGCGACAGGCAGGAAGAAATAGGCGATGGCGCCAAGCAGAAAGAGCGCCCCAGCCAGCAGCGTCGTGCCGACCGGGCGGCGAACAAACGGCTCCGATATGTTCATTCCGCCGCCTCGCGCGCCGGTGCGTCGGCGTCGGCAATCGGCGTAGACGGGGATTTTCGCCGCCGCAAACGGTCGACCGCCAGATAAATGGCCGGCGTTGTATAGAGCGTCAGCGCCTGGGACATGAGCAAGCCGCCGATGATGGCGACGCCCAGCGGGATCCGTAATTCGCTCCCGGGACCATGGGCCATGGCCAGCGGCAGGGCGCCAAGCAGCGCCGCGAGCGTCGTCATCATGATCGGTCTGAAGCGTAAACGCGCCGCCTGGATGATCGATTCACGGGGCGAAAGACCCTCATCGCGTTCAGTGTCGAGCGCAAAGTCGATCATCATGATCGCGTTTTTCTTGACGATGCCCATCAGCAGCACAATGCCGATCAGTGCGACCACAGAAAGGTCGAGGCGGTAAATCAGCAGAGCGAGAAGCGCGCCGACCCCGGCGGACGGTAAGGTCGTCAGCACAGTGAAGGGGTGCGCGAAGCTCTCGTAAAGCACGCCGAGCACCACATAGATAGCGATCAACGCTGCAAGGATCAGCCACGGCGCGCTGGCGATGGATTTGTCGAATTCGGCCGCGTCGGCGCTGAAAGTGCCGACAATGGAAGGCGGCATGCCGATTTCGCGCTGGGCCCGCGCGAGCAGCCGGGTCGCCCGTCCAAGCGAAACGCCTTCGGCGGGATCGAAACTGATCGTCGAAGCGGGGAACTGATCCTGATGCGCCACGGAGAGTGGAGCCGCCGCATGTTCGATGCGCACAAAGGCGCCGAGCGGCGTCTGGGGGCCGCCGCCCATCGGCGCGATATAAAGCTTTTCGAGCGCAGCCGCGTCGCGCTGATACTGCGGCGCGGCTTCAAGTATGACGCGATACTGATTCGATTGCGTGTAAATGGTCGAAATCTGCCGTTGGCCGAACGCATCGTTGAGAATGTCATCGACATTTTGCGCCGATATCCCCAGTCGCCCCATTTTTTCGCGATCGATGCGCATCAGCGCCCGCAGCCCCCCCTCTTGCGTTTCCGCCGCGATATTGCGCAGGCCCGGCGTGCGCCGTAGTTGCTCAATCAGCCGGTTGGACCAATAAAGTAACTCGCCGCCGTCAGCCGCCGTGAGCGTATACTGATACTGAGAACGGCTCGGGCGGGTGGTGATCTGGATGTCCTGGACCGGCTGCACGAAGAGCGTGACGCCGGGAACATGTTCGCCGGCGATCTTGAGACGGTCGGCGATCGCGGCGGCTGTCGCGCGTCGCTCCCGGTAATCGCGCAAGGTCACGGTCAGCCGTCCAACATTGGTTGTGGCGTTGAGCGAGCCGACGCCAAGCACCGAGACGACGCCTTTTACGTCCGGGTCCTGCCGGAAGATGCGCCCGACATCCTCTTGCAGGCTACGCAGCCGATCGAACGAGACATCGGGCGAGGCCTCAAGCACGACGCTGAGCAGCCCGGTGTCCTGTCTCGGCAGGAAACCCTTGGGCATGAAGATGAACAGCACGAGGGTCAGGGCGAGCGTGCCTGCCGTGAGCAGGAGCATGAGTCGTTCGCGCGTCATCGCGTAGTCGAGCGATCGCGCATAGAGACGGTCGAGCCAGTCGGAGAAAACGTCCTGACGCGTCGGCGCATGGGGCGGCGCGCGTCGAAGCAGCACAGCGCAGAGCATGGGCGTCAAGGTCAGGGAAACGGCGGCCGAAACCACCACGGCGATGGTGAGGGTGAGCGCGAATTCGCGAAACATCCGTCCGACGACGCCGGTCATGAAAAGCAGCGGAATGAACACCGCAATGAGCGAAACAGTGAGCGAGACGACGGTGAAGCCGATTTCGCGCGATCCGTCCAGCGCCGCCTGAAGCGGGGTCTTGCCGCCTTCGATATTGCGGACGATGTTTTCGATCATCACAATGGCGTCATCGACGATGAATCCGGTGCCGATGGTCAGCGCCATCAGCGACAGATTGTCGAGCGAAAAGCCCGCGAGCCACATGATGGCGAATGTCGCGACGATTGAAAGCGGCAGGCTGACGCCGGCGATCAGCGTGGCGCGCCAGTTCCGAAGAAACAGCAGCACGACCAGCACAACGAGTCCCGCCGCGATGACGAGCGTATGTTCGACCTCGGCGATCGAGGCGCGGATCGTATCCGTCCGGTCGCTGACGACATCAAGCGTGAGTCCCGTCGGCAGGGAGGCGCGCAGGCGCGCGATTTCTTTGCGGGCCAGCTCCGCCGTGCCGATGATATTGGCGCCAGGCTGGCGAAGGATGTCGAGAACGATCGATTGCTCGCCGTTATACCAGCCGCCGACCCGCGCATTCTCGAGCCCCTCCACGACGCGGGCCACGTCGCGCACCATGATCGGCGCCCGGTTGCGCCAGACGACGACGATCGACTCGTATTGGCGGGGATCGAAGATCTGATCATTGGCGTCGAGCGTGTAGGATTGCTGCTGGCCTTCGAGCGATCCCTTGGCGCCGGCGATATTCGCCGCCGCGACGGCTTGTCTGAGATCCTCGAGTCCGAGACGGTTCGCGGCGAGCCGCGCGAGATCGGCCTCGATGCGGACCGCCGGTCGAACGCCGCCCTGCACGGCGACGCGTCCGACGCCCGACACCTGCGAAAGGCGCGGCGCGATCAGCGTATCGGCGTAATCGCTGAGCTGACGCAGCGTCGCGGTTTCCGAACGAAGCACCATCGTCAGAATGGGCGTATCGGCCGGATTGACCTTCGCATAGACCGGCGGATAGGGAAGGTTTCGCGGCAGCGTCGAGGCGGCGGCGTTGATCGCGCTCTGCACATCCTGCGCGGCGGCGTCGATATCGCGATCAAGCGCGAATTGCAGCGTAATCTGGGATAGTCCGAAAGAGCTTTGCGAAGACATGCTGGTCAGCGACGGCACCTGGCCGAACTGACGTTCGAGCGAGCCCGTGACGAGCGAGGCGATCGTCTCCGGATTGGCGCCGGGCAGCTGGGTCGTAACCTGGATGGTCGGAAAATCGACCTGAGGCAGCGGCGACACAGGCAGACGCATGTAGCCCATCATGCCGCAAAGCAGCAGCGCGAAGGCCATCAGCGACGTCGCCACCGGTCGTTTGATAAAGGGCGCCGAGACGTTCATGCCGATTTTCCGCTCTTTCCGCTCAGCGACGTGCGCGCCTGCCAGCGCCGTCGCCGCGCGCTGCCCGCAATATGGTCTCCGGGACGCGGGCTTTCAAACGCCGCTACTTCGGCGCCCGGTCGCGTCGGCCGGCGCCATTGTCGCGCGGCTCGCCTGTCTTGCCGGCCTTGCCGTCGTCAGCGTCGATCACGCGGACCTTGCCGCCATCCGAGAGTCGTGAGAAGCCACTTGCGATTATTGTTTCACCGGGACTGATGCCGCCTGTCAGAACGACCTGGGTCTCGTCCTGGCGACCGGTCGTGACCGGCCGCATGCGCGCCTTGCCGTCGCTGTCCAGCACATAGACGAAAGCGCCATTGGGCCCGCGCTGAACGGCGGGGCTGGGGGCGACCACGGCGTTGCGGATCGTGTCGGTCATCAGCCGCACATTGACGAATTGACCCGGCCAGAGCGCCATATCGTCGTTGGAGAATTCCGCCTTCAGGCGTACGGTTCCCGTGAGCTGGTCAATCTGGTTGTCGATCACCGCGAGGCGGCCCCGCCCGATGACCGAAGCATTGTCCGGTCCGAGCGCCAGCACCTTCGTCTCGCCTTTCATTTGCGCCGTCTGCACTGTCGCCAGCGCCTGTTGCGGCAGGGTGAACACCACGAAGATCGGCTTGAGTTGCGTGATGACGACGATGCCTGTCTGATCCGAAGCGCGCAAAAGATTGCCGACGTCGACCAGCCGAATGCCGGCGCGTCCATTGATCGGCGAGCGGATGGTGGCGTATTCGAGGGTGGTTCGGGCGCTGTCGATGGCCGCCTGATCGGAACGAACCTGCGCTTCAAGCTGCTGCACGAGCGCCTGCTGGGCGGAATATTGCTGCTGAGACAGAAATTTACCCGCGACCAGCTTCTGGTAGCGCTGCAGATCGATCCGCGCATTGGCGAGATTCGCCTCGTCCTGCGCTTTCTTGGCGAGCGCCTGTTCGTATGAGGCGCGATAGAGCGCAGGATCGATTTCCGCGATCACTTCGTCCTTGCGGACGTCCTGTCCTTCGGTGAAGGACAGCCGCATCAGCCGTCCATCGATCTGCGGACGGATCGTCACCGTATTGAGCGCCTGGACGGTTCCAACCGCGTCCAGCGACACCGGCACGTCCGCCGTCAGCGCTTTCGCGACCGTGACGCTGACAGGCGCCTCGCCGCGCGCGTCCTCGCGCACGCCGTTTTTATCCTTCGGGAAGCCCGGCAGATAGCCGGCGCGGTAGGCCGCGCCCGTCGCAAGCGCGACGCACAATGCGCCAATGGCGAAGATCACGCGTTTTCCGGGGCGACTCACGGCCATGGTCCCTTCTCCGCGTCATAGGCCGCGTTCGCATGGGCGATTTCGGCGTCGCGGGTTGTGGGCGACCAGCCGCCGCCAAGCGCCTGATAAAGGCTCGTCGCCGCCTGGAAATAGTTCAGGCGCACAACCGCCTCCTGCTCCTGCGCGGTGAAGTAATCGTTTTGCGTGACGGACAGGGTGATGATGTCGATCGTTCCTTCCTGCATCCGCGTGTCTGCGGCTTCGAAGGCGCGCTTCGCCGCCGCCACCGCCTGCCCCTGGAGTTTGAGTTGCAAACCCATCTCCTTGACCGCGATGAGGGCGTTTTCGACGTCAGACAGCGCGCTGATGATCTGCTTGCGGTAGAGCGCGGCAAGCTCGGCGTAGCGCCCCTGTTGCAAATAATATTGACCCTGGAGGTTATAGCCGTCCAGAAGCGGTTGAGCGAGGCCGGCGGCGGCCTGCCACGCGACCGCCTCGGGCCGTAGCAGGTTGCGCAACAGCGCGGTTTGCAGCCCGTATTGGCCGGTGAGGGTCACCGAGGGAAAAAAGGCCGCGCGCGCGTTCAACACGGAAAATTCCTGGGAGGCGAGCTGCGCCTCCGCGCGCGCCACATCCGGCCGGCGCAGGAGCACTTCCGAGGGCAGGCCCGGCTCGATCTTCGGGAAGACGAGCTTTGTCATCGTCCCGCCTTTTATGTCGATGCTTTCGGGCGTGCGCCCGAGCAGAACAGCGAGAATATTTCGGGTCTGGCGCAACGTCTGTTCGAAAGGCGGGATCGTCGCCCGCTGGCGCGCAACGACGGTTTCCTGCTGCGCCGTATCGAAAACGCTGGCGGCCCCGACTTCGAAACGCGCATGAACGGCGGCATTCACTTTTTCCGCAATCGCAACGTTATTGCGGGCGATCCGCAGCCGGTCCTGCGCCGTCATAACCTGAAAATAGGCGTTCATCACGGATGCGACCGTGGCGATTTCGACGACGTCGCGATCGAAGCGGCTGGCGTTTTGCAGCAGCCGCGCGGCGTAGGAGGCGTCTTCGAATCTTCCCCAGAAGTCGATCTCGTAGCTGGCGCTGAGACCCATGTTGTAAAAATCGAACGCGCGGCCCCGGAAACCGGACGTCGTCGTGGTCGTGCCGGAGTTCGTCGCCGGATTAAAACCCGTGCCGGCCGAGCCGATATTGATGGTTGTGCCTGGCGTGCGGGTTGTGCGCGCCGTGTCCTGAAGCCAGAGACTCGGCCAGAGCTGCGCGCTGGCGACGCGGGCCTGCGCATCCGCCTGCGAGATGCGGGCGGCGGCGGCTGCGACGTCGAGATTGTCCGCGAGCGCCAGTTCGACGAGTCCGGTCAGCTCGCTGGACCCGAATCGCGCAACGAAATCGCGCCCCGCCTTGATGGGCCCCGCCGATCGCGCGCTCGCCTCCCGAAATTTTTCTGGCGGCGGCGTCGAGAGATCGGGTTTATCCCATTCGAGATTGCAACCCGAGAGCGCCGCAGCCAGCGCGCAGACCGCCGCCCATCGCGCGGAGCGCCGCGGGGAGCCGGGCAGGGGCGGTGCAGTTGGCAGAAGTCGCTCCATGTCGACGCGAAAGCCATAGCCGCGCGAATGCGGCTGGCGACCGGCGGAGGTCGCGTTCAACATTCTTCAGGGATCCTGCCGGTCCGCCGTCCGGCGCATCTGGATGACTGCACGCCGATCAGACGTCGGCGCGCGCAGGGCCTCACTCGTCGCCCGGGGCTTCCTTCGCCGGTTTTGGCTTCGCCGCCGCGGGTTTGGGCGCGGCCGGCTTTGCCGCCGGCGGGGCGGCCTTTGCGGCGGACGCGGCCGGCTTCGTTTCGGCCGCTTCCGTTTCGGCCGCTTTGGCCTTCGGCTTCGCGGCGCCGTCGCCGGCAGTGTGTGATTCAGCTTCGGGCGCAGCCTTCGCGGCGGGTTTCGCAGCCGCCGCCGGCTTCGCGTAGGTCTGGCGCGTCCAGGTCTCGCTCTGGCAAAGGAAGCCCATCAGACAGCCCGTAAGGGTCAGCTTGGTCGTCGAATCATAGGTGACCGAACCACCATAGGTCTTGCCGTCTTCCGGGTTGAAGAGATCGCCCTTCCAGCTGTTGGCTCCGTTTTTGGCAGCCTGGCGGATGATTTCGGGCGGCGCGCCGCCGTCGGGCGTCTGTTCCGTGCCGCGCGCACAGAGCTTGCCGCTACAATCATAGAACTCCAGTTTGTCGTCCGGGTGTCCGTCCCGAACCCAGACGCCATAGATCGGCTCCGCCGCGTGAGCCGCGAAGGGACCGAGGACGGCCATGAAGGCGGCGATGCTGAAGGCGGTTTTTTTCATGACCCCGAATCCCTGATTTGATCTCGAACGATATGATTTCAGACATTTTGGGCGGGGGATAGATCTCCCTGCCCATTTCGCGGGCTTTCCGATCAGCCGGTTCCTTCCGGCGGCGTGCGCGGCGGGCCCAGGAAGGCCGGCACGATGATGAAGGCCGCCAGAAGCGTGAAAAACAGCGAGATCGCCAGAAGTTCGCCCATGCTGGCTGTCCCCGGATGGCTCGAAAGATAGAGACTGCCAAAGGCGACGCCGGTGGTGAGCGAGCTGAAAAAGATCGCCCGGGTCAGGCTCGACGCCAGCATATCCACGACGCCTTTTCGCCAGGCGATCACGTAGTAGATGTGGAAAGCGACGCCGACGCCGAACATTAGCGGCAGGGCGATCACATTGGCGAAGTTGAGCGACATGCCGACCATATCGGCAGCCTGGAGGCTCATGATCCCGGCCAGCACGAGCGGCCCGAGCGTCAACGCCACATCTTTCGGGTTGCGCAGGGCGACGGCGAGGATCGCGAAAATCGCAATCAGCGCGTAAAGCCCGGCTTCGAGGAAGGCGCGGGTGATCGAACGTCCCGCCTCCGAAACGATAACCGGCGGCCCGCTTGCGTCCGGCGCGATGGTTTGCACGGCTTCCGCAAATTTCGTCATGACCTCGCGGTCGTTGTTGTCGCCTTTCGGCGTCACTTCCAGACGCACCAGCCCGTCTTTCGAAATCCATTCCGCGCGCATTTCCGGCGGCAGGTTCTCCGGCGTGACCGCCTCCGCGCCGAGGACGGCGTGAAGATCAGCGAGGAGCGCGCCGAAGTCGTCGAACGCCGCTGCGCGAGCTTTTTCGCGTGTCTCGGGCGTCGCTTTGGCCAGCGCGTCGAGCGCGTCGGCAAAGCGGACAACGGATGGGGCCGGCGTCTTACCCGCCGCGCGCCGCATCGCCTTCGCGGCGTCCAGAAGGCTTTTGACGGTCTGCGCATCGGTCTGCGCCGGCTTCATTTTCGGCCCGAAAGCCCCGGCGAGCGCATCGCGCGCCCGCTCGATAAGTTCGAGCTTCGGCTCCTGATCCGACGGAATGATCGTATCGATCGAATGCACATGGTCGACTTCCGGCAGAGCGGCGATTTTTTTCGCCAGTTCGCGCGCCGCCTCGATGGAGGGCGCCAGCACCTCGATCTTGTTGGGCGCCGTTTGCGGGTCCTTCGCGAGATCGAGGAAGGTCGCAACCGACTCGATCTTCTGATTGCGCAGATTCATCGGGTTCGAATCGAAGCTCAGATGCATGAGGAACGGCATGCCCGCCAGCACCACCAGCGCGGTCAGGCCGAGCACCAGCTTGCGATGCGCGAGGATCCAGTGATCGACGGCTGCAAGCGAGGCCGTATAGATCGGGACATGCTCCGGCGGCGGCCGCAGCAGCTTGATCGCCGCGGGCAGGAAGGTGAGCGTCGCCAGAAAGGCGATGATCATACCGAGGCCGGCGATCAGGCCGAGCTCGGAAACGCCAAGGAAATCGGTGGGCAGAAAACAGAAAAAGCCCGCCAGCAACGAGACCGCTGCGAGGGTCAGCGACCCGCCGATATTGCGCGTCGCCTCCAGCAGCGCGCGGTCAAGATCCGCTTCGCCGTGGCGTTCTTCGCGATATTTGGTGGCGAACTGAATGCCGAAGTCCACGCCAAGGCCGATGAAGAGCGCGGCGAAGGCGACCGAGATGAGGTTGAACCGGCCGATGAGGACGATGCCCAGACCGGACGTCAGCGCGAGACCGATAAGAAGCGTCGCGAGAACAGCGAGAATGAGTTTCGGGGAGCGCAGGGCCAGAAACAGGATCAGCGCCACGAGACCCAGAGTCACCATCGTGTTCAGGGTCATATTTTCGGAAATGGTGGTGAATTCCTCGTCGGCGAGCGGCACCTGGCCGGTGAGCCGCATGGTCACGCCCTTGTCCGGCGCAATGCCGATTTCAGCCGCCGTCTTGCGCACCAGTTCAATGGCGTCGGCCCCCGGCGAGAGGGCCGAGAAGTCGATTTTCGGTTTGATCAGCACGATTCGACGCTTCTGCTGCTGCGGCGTCGCGGGTCCCGTTTCCTTGTCGCCGCCGGAAATCAACTTTCGCCAGTCGACCCGGGCGTCGGAGCCTTTGAGCGTCGCCTCGAAGGCTTTTGAAAATTCGTCGAGGCCCGTGTGGAACATGCCGATGACGCGCGCGCTGCCCACGGCGCGCTTTTGTCCGTCCAGCATGACGCCGGTCAGACCGCGCAGCGAGGGATCTGCGGAGAGCGCGGCGAGGATATCGCTTTTCCCCATCAGCACGCCGACCGTGTGTTCAACCTCGGCTTCATCAAGGAAGAGCAGGCCATTCTTGCGGAAAAAAGCATTGTCGTCCGGCTGCCAGACGCGGGTGATCAGCGGTTTGCCGGTCAGGGCTTCCCGCAGCCTTTTCGCCGCATCGTCCGTTTTTTCTGGCGTTTCGCCATCCAGCACCGCGACGATCAGATCGATCGTCTCCGGAAATTCGCTGTAAAGCTTGATCTCGTTTTTTCGCCACGCGAGATCATTGGAGAACAGATTGGCGGTCTCCGTGTCGATCGCAAATTTGTCGATCGTCAGCTGGACGCCGGCGGCGGTCAGCGCGAGCGTCACCAAAACGACGGCCCAGGGCCAGCGGAGGCAGAAGGCGACCAGTTTTTCGAGCATTCTTTCTCCGAAATCTGTCCCGGGAATCTGCACGGCGGGGAGCCGCGCCACGGCCCCGCCGGGAGTCGGCGGCGACCTTCGAACGCGCCCTGTATACAGGCGGGATGCGTCGCGACCAAGGCAGTGGCGCGATGCGACATTATGACGCGGAATGCGTCGACAATCCCTTTCAATCCCGGTTGGCGGTCGTTTCAGAGATAACCAAGGATCCACCAGGAGACATGACGCCGCTTGAGCCCGTCGAACCACCGGCAAAGGGGATAGAGCGCGATCACGATCAGCGCCCAGCCGACATAGGCTCCCGCGAGACCGAAACCGAAATCTGCGGGCGGCGATCCGTCACGCATGAACTTTTGGATATGCGCAAGGTCGTATCCGCGCAGAGACGCTGCAATCAGCGCCGCAGCGACTCCGACATAAAGGTGAAGAATATAAAAAAACAGGGGCGTGCGACCGAAAACTGCAAGCGCGTCGCCAATTTTTCCGGCGAAGCCGCCGTTCAGTCGCGCCAGAGGCGCAATAACCAGCGCTCCGCTCCCGAGCGTCAGAAGCAGATAGAGAAGAGAAGGCGGATATTTTGAGACGTTCAGAAACGACATTAGCGTGAAAACGAAATCATTCTGTGACGTCCAGGGCGACGGATCGCCGTATAGGTTCGTCGCGCGCAGCAGAACGAAGAGCAGCAGCGCGCCGCCGCCGGCGACCCGCAGCAGCCCCATGCGCACGGGTTTTGGTCGCTGGAATAGCGGGCCGACGCCGTAGCCGAGCGCGAGAACGCCGATCCACGGCAGGATCGGATAAACGACAGAGCCGGAAAGTCCCGCCGGCAGGGGCCCCCTTTCATGCAAGAGGCGCCACCAGGGTCCGACGGCCCCGAGATCGGCGGCGCGGATTCCATCGAGAAAATCGTGACCGAAAACAATGAACAGACCGATGGCGAGCACGCGCGCCGCCGGCAGGCGTGAGAGCGCTGCAAGCGCAACGAGGCCGCAGCCAATCGCCCACAGGGCGCCAAGTCCAAGCCGTCCGGGCGCGCCCGTGAAGATCGGACTGACGAAAATCGCATCAAGCGCGATCAACCAGAGACCGCGCGAGAGCAAAAAGCGCGAAAGCGCCGCCGGATTGTCGATCCGGGCGCCGTATAGAAAGGCGCCGACGCCCGCCAGCAGCGCGAAGGTGGGCGCGCAGAAATGCGTGACAAGTCGGGTGAAGAAAAGCGCCGGGTAGGTGTGCGCAAGATCGGTCGGGCTGAATCGCAGCGCGTCGGCATCAAGAAAATCGCGCATGTGATCAAGCGCCATCAGCACCATTACAAGTCCGCGCAGCCGGTCGATTTCCGGCAGTCGATGCGGTTTGCCTGTCGGGCCGCCTGTCATCCGAATGATGCGAGGCCGGGGAACATATCGATCAGCCAGAAGGACATTTCCTGCACCCCGCCCGTCAGGAAGGCGACGCCTGTCAGGATCAGCAGCGCCCCGACGATGCGCTCGACCGTGCGAAAGTGTTTCCTGAAACGGGCGACGAAGGCGAGGAAGCGCCCCATTGCGAAGCCGGCGAAGATGAAGGGCAGGCCAAGACCCAGCGAATAAATGGCGAGCAGCAGCGCGCCGCGCGCCACGGTTTCCTGCGCGCCCGCAACTGCGAGGATCGCGGCGAGAATGGGACCGATACAGGGCGTCCAGCCAAAGGCGAAGGCGAGCCCCATCACATAGGAGCCGAACAGGCCCATGGGTTTGGCGATCTCCGCGCGTTTCTCCCGGTAGAGAAGGCCGACCTTGAGCACGCCGAGGAAGTGAAGCCCCATTAGGATAATTACGCCGCCCGCAAACCACGAAAGAATGTGGAGATTGGCCCGGATAACGGCGCCGAAGGCGCTCGCCGTCGCGCCCAGCGCGACGAAAACGGTGGAGAAGCCGAGCACGAACAGAATTGACGAAAGTAAAACGTCGCGGCGCGCCTCGGAGCGGGTCTCGATCTCGAGATCCTCCATACTCACGCCGGCGAGGTAGGTCAGATAGGGCGGAACGAGCGGCAGGACGCAGGGCGAGAGAAAGGAAAGCAGCCCCGCCGCCGCCGCCGCCGGTAAAGTGACATCCGCCGCCATGATTGTCCTCGCTTGAAACACCGCCGTATCTGCCACAGGCGTCAGTTTCGCGCAAAGGGCCAGCGC